>CAIUHT010000474.1 GCA_903898975.1 uncultured Planctomycetaceae bacterium | reverse complement strand
GCGCGCAGGTTGGGACCGCGCTCCCCGTGGTCGCCACGCTCGACCTGCACGCCCATGTCACTCCCGCGATGATCCACGCGGCGACCGCGCTGGTTGCCTGGGAAACCTATCCCCACGCCGACGCCTTCACCACCGGTCACCGCGCCGCCCAACTGCTGCTCGACACGCTCGCCGGGCGGTGCCGGCCCACCATGGCGCTGGCCAAGGTACCAGTCCTCACCGCGGCGATTCATGGCGGGACCGAGGGGCCCGGTCCGTTCCGCGATGTGATGCGGTACGCCAAGTGGCACGAACGGCTGCCGGGGGTGCTGTCGACCAGCGTGTTCCTGGTGCATCCGTACCTTGACCTCCCGGGGCTGGGGAGCGGGGCGGTGGTGGTGACCGACAACAACCCGGCCCTGGCCCGCGAGCTGGCGATCCGCATTGCCCACTTGTACTGGCAGCGGCGGGAAGCACTGGAACCCGAGGTCTGGAGTCCCGTCGAAGCGATTCGGCGAGGCCGGCACTGCCCCCCGGGGCCCGTGCTGCTGGTTGAGACCGCCGACTGCTGCGGCGGGGGGGCGGCAGGGGACAGCGTGGCCACCCTGAGGGCCCTGCTGACCGAGGGGCGGGGCGAGACCGCGGTGGTGGGGGTGGTCGATCCCGGGGCGGCGGCGGCTTGCCACGCGGCGGGGGTGGGGGCGGCGGTGCGGTTATGGCTGGGGCATCGGGTCGACCCGCAGTGGGGGACGCCGTGCGAACTGGCGGGAGTGGTCGAGCGACTGCTGGGGGGCGAGTTCACCTATCGCGGGGGGATCTTCGACGGGCAGACCGCCAGCATGGGGCCCTCGGCGGTTGTGGACGCGGGGGGAGTGCGGGTGCTGATCTGCAGCCAGGGAACCTACGACTGGCAGGGGGAGCAGTGGGAGGCGGCGGGCCTGGAGGCGCGGGCGTTCCGCTTCCTGGTGGTGAAGAACCCGATGAACTTTCGGCAGACCTATGGCCAACTGGCGACCGGCGTCTTCGTGCTGGACACTCCCGGGCCGACTCCCGCGACTGTGAGGCATGTGCCGTACCAACAGCTCACCGGCGGCTGGTACCCGCGCGACCGCGACCTGCCGCTGCGAATGGAAGTGTGTGAATCGGCGGGGTGAGCCGGGATGTTGGGGGGGGATCGCGGGGCGGGATACCAACGGAAGAGGCTGAAAGCGAAAGTGCAAGGGGCCTGCTGGGCGTGTGTTGGCACAGGCTGCGCGGGGCTTGGCAAGCGGCGGGGCCAGCGGCTCACCTGGGGACTCTGCACGGTCTGACTGCGCCGGGCGCGAGGCGTGATTCCCCTTGAGTGGGGATTGGCGGTTGGCGTAGCATCATCGGGGAGGGAGCGGGGGGTGGTGGCAGCCTTGGGGAGAGCGGGGGCGACGAGACGATGTCGGGCTTTGATTTTTCGCGGGCGATGCGCGATCTGTGTGTCGACATCTCGCTGCGGGTTCCCGAGTTCACGCATGTGCGGATGGAACGGATCGCGGTGACGTTCGCGCAGACCCGTCGGCGGGTCAGCCACGGACTGCAGGCGAAGCTGACGCCCCTGCGGTTTGAGGGGGGGGCGTTGACCACGCAGCGGCGCGGTCGGCCCTGGCAGATTCAGCGGTGCTACTCGGGCGGTGTCGAACTGCTGTATATCCTCACGTTCTACCTGCCGCGCTTCCAGGATCAGCCGTTCCTGGAAAAGCTGACCACCGTGATGCACGAGCTGTATCACATTGGGCCGCAGTTCGATGGGGACATTCGCCGGCTCCCTGGCCACTACCACGTGCATTCGCACAGCCAGAAAGAATTCGACGCCCAGATGACGGTGATCGCCGAGGCGTACCTGGGGCAGCAGCCTCCGCGGGAACTGTACGCGTTCCTGGAGCATTCGTTCGGCGATCTGCAGACCCGGCACGGGCGGGTGGTGGGGCTGCGGGCCCCGATTCCGAAGCTGCTCCCGCTGAGCGGCCCCGGCTCGGGGCGCGTGGCCTGAATCGAGAGGGCCTCGAACCCGCGCCGCGAGGCGAGGTGTTGGCGTTCGCCGCTCGAGCGTGGCCTGCTGAGCACACCTCAGCGTGTGAACCGCTCAGCGTGTGACCGCGGCGCTGCGTGAACGCACCACGGCGTGAACGCACCACGGCGTGAACACACCACGGCGTGAACGCACCACGGTGTGAACACACCACGGTGGGATCGCACCTGGGGGTGAGCGCCAAGTCACAGGCTGTCTGCGCCACCCGTTATGCGTCCGTATGCCCAATCGCGCTGACGATGATCCCGGGCGAGGGCGTGACGGTCGCGCGCCGCGGTGGCGGGGGTACGACGGGGGACGGCGGGTTGGTCAATCGACGTTGTGGATGTCGATATCGTGCGCGATGCAGGCGACGCAGTCCCCCTGGGCGACCAGCGAGGGGCCGCGGGTAGCCAGCAGCACGCCGGCGGTGGGGGCGACAATCGACAGGGGGTCGCGGTCGGGGCGCTCGAGGAAGTGAATCTGCGCCACGGCCTGACCCGCGGCGACTTCGCTTCCCAGCGGGAGCAGTGCTTCGAACACCCCCGACTCGGGGGCGAAGCGGTAGTCTTCGCGGGCGAGTGCCTGCACCCAGCGGGTGGGGGGCAGCCCCAGTCCCTTGCGGGTCACGACTTCCCCCTTCAGCACGCCCAGGTGGCGGAGCACGTTGCTGAGCCCGACCTGGGTAATCGAGTGCACCCGGGCCGAGACGGGCTCGCCTCCTCCCATCTCGGTGGTGATCACAATCTTCCCCTGGTTTTCGGCTTCGACGGGCAGCAGTCCCGCCCCGGCGACATCGGCGTAGACGAAGGCGAGGTCGGTGTTCCAGGCTTCGACCCCGGCGATCATCTGGCGGCGCTGCTCGCGGTCGTCGACAAGGTGCATGTGCGCGCAGGGAACGAAGTCCATGCTGCGGCCCCCGGTGTGGATGTCGATGACGATGTCGGACAGCGGGAACAGCACGTTGGTGAGGTAGTCGGCGATCTGCGAGGTGATGGGGCCATCGGGCCGGCCGGGGAAGGCGCGGTTGAGGTTCATGCCATCGAGGGGCGACAGCCGGGTCGCCGCGTGCGCCGCCGGGACATTCAGCGTGGGAATGAGAATCAGCCGGCCGGCGATCTGTCGGGTCTCGAGGGCCCGGCAGAGCTTCATGATGGCGACCTGCCCGGGGTATTCATCGCCATGGTTTCCCGCCAGCACCAGCGCGGTCGGGCCAGTGCCATTGGCGATGACGGTGATGGGAATGTGCAGGTTCGCCCAGCCCCCCAGGTTGTACGAATAGGGGACCAGCAGGTGACCGTGCTGTTTCCCCTGGCGATCGAAAAAGACGGACGAGTGAATGGGGGAGCGGGAAGCGGGGCTCATGAGTGGAGTGCGGCAGACGCGTGGGAGGAACGGGAGAGAGAGGAATAAAGCCCGCGACACCCGCTGGCGGGGCCCGAGACCCATTCTGCGGGAAGCAGGGAGGCAGCGGGCGGCGCGGGGGGAGAACGGGCATTCGCCGGGGGAGACCCCGCATTGCGAGGCGGGGAGACCGGGCGTGATCCTAACGCACGCGATCGAGTCGCCACACGTCGGATTCCATATTGTTCCCCGCGACCATCCAGAGGGCGTCCTGGAAGACGAACAGGCTGGCGGCGTGACGGGGCTTCCAGGGGGTGTTGGGAACTTCGTGCCAGGTTTCTCCATCGGCCGAGTGCCAGACGTCGTTGCGATTGCCCCCCTTCACGTGGTAGCCCTCCATGACCCACAGGCGGTTGTCCCAGGTGGCGACGTCGTGGTACTGGCGGGGATGCCAGGGGGCCGCGGCGGTGTGCCGGCGCCAGCTGACCCCATCGGCCGAACTCCAGACATCGTTGTGGAACTGCCGGGAGGGGGTGGTGGGGGTGTCGTAGGTTCCCCCGCCGAGGATCCAGACGCGGCCCCCCAGCACGGCGGCCCCGCCGATCATTCCCCGGGGCGACCAGCAGGGCTCTTGAGGGACAATGGCTTTCCACTCGCGGCCGTCGGTGGTGGTCCAGATGTCGCGATGGAAGCGTTCTTCCGACGGAGCGAAGGCGGGCATCGACTGCCCTCCCAGCACCCAGATCTGGTCGTTGTGCACGACCGTGTAGTGCAGCACGCGGTTTTTCCAGGGGAGCTCGTGGTTGCGGTTGACCCACTCCCAGGTTTTGCCGTCGGCACTGTTCCAGACATCGTTCTGGTAGTGCTTCTGGTTGCAGTCGCCCCCCACAATCCAGAGCTTGTCGCGATAGACCACGTAGCCCGCGGTGTGGCGACCTTCCCAGTCGGTGGCGGGGTCGAACGACTTGTCGCGAAAGGTGTTCGGCTTGATGAGGTCCCAGTGCAGGCCATCGGCCGACGACCAGACTTCGTTGTTGCAGATGAGGGGGAAGAACTGGCGATGGGCGGCCCCGGGGTTCCAGCCTCCCAGCAGCCACATGCGGTCCCGGAAGGTCAACGCCCCCGCACCGTCGCGCGGGGCGAACGGGGCGTTCAGGGTGATCTGGGTCCAGCGGTAGCGGGGAGGCTCCTCGGCGTGAGCGGTGCCGGTCTGCAGCAGGGGACCGGCCAGCCAGCTGACAAGACACCAGGCCAGGCAGAGAGCCCGGGTCGGCCAAGGGGAACGAGGGGACATGGGGCGGCTCCGTTCTGGGGGAAAGGCCGGTGAATGGTGTCGAGGCGGCGGGATCATACGCGGGCGAAACGCCCACCGGCCACTCCCCCTCGACCGCCGCGAGCCCGAACTGACGACCGCTCGTCGGCAGCCGACGGAGGGTGAGCCTGGGGCGCGAGAGAGGTTACCTGGCAGGACGCTGGGGAGGGGGGGGCGAAACAGACGATGTGCGCGAGAGTTCGACCATCCACTTGATGAGCACTCCTCCCAGGGTTAGGGCGCAGAGCCCGATGAGGATTTCCCGGAGACCAAAAGAGATGCTCGACGCGCCAGGCTCTCGACCCCCTGCCGTGGGCGAGTTCTGTGGGTCCAAGGGGGTGAACCCAGTGCTGGGGGCGAGCATGGGGATGTCGGCGACCGGTTCGCACTGCGGCGCCGGGGGTGACTCTCCCCAGCGACTCTCGATTGCCGTCTGGCCCGTGTGGAGGGTCAGTGTCAAGGCATCAGGAAGTGGGTTGGGGAGTTGGGTCCGGGCGACCTGGAGCCAGGCGTCGGCGCGTGTCACCCGGCAACCGGTCACGTTCAGCTCCCCGGTGCTGTGCCGATTGGTCACGGTCCATTTCAGATACTTCCCCAGCCTGGGAGCGAAGGCGACCTGCTGCACGGCCACCTGTCGCTCGCCGACCGGGAGGCGCAGCAGGGCCCCCTCGGCGATGCGGCGGAAGGGGGTGCCGGGTTCGAGAGAGTCGCCGATTGTCAGTTGCACAGGGCGATAGTCGGGACCCACCCAGTCGATTTCGAGTTCAGCGGCGGTGACGGCGCGATCGGACTCGGTCAGTTCGAAGATCCAATCGGTTTCGCCAGCCTCGGGACGATCTTCCCGCCGGACCAGTTGGGCCACTTCCACCGTTCCCGGGGGCGTTTGCTGCGGATCCCAGGCGAGGCGAAGGGAGGCGATTTTGAGGTCGGCGATCCCCTCCCCGGACAGCTCGATCTTGATTCGGGAGGACTCGCAGGGGCTGAGCGGGACACGATTGCGGGTCAGTCGATGCCCGGGGAGGGTTCGGTCGAGCAGCCAGCCTGAATCGCAGATGGGGGTCCACGAGAAACTGTCGGCTGCGTTCGCGGGGGGCGGTTCAGCGGGAGCGTTCTGGGGCGTCGTGGCGGGAGCTTCCACCTGACCTGCGGGCGGGGGAGGCTGGGGGCGGGCCTCCCAGGCAGCAACGGCGACCTGGAGATTGCGGTGCTGGTCGTCGAGTTGGATTCGCAGGGAGTTGACGCGGTCGGAGCCCGGCGGGATCGTTGCCTCGATGACGATGCGGGAGTCTGTCTGCGAGGTGATCTTCCACCGACAGGCGGTCTCGCGATAGCGTCCGACTGGGGCGGAAGGGCAGAGGGTGGCGGAGACCTCGCGCAAGTCACCCGCCGAGTTGCGGTAAGTGACCCGGAAGCCGTGATCGAGGCCCTGGAAGTATTGGGGCCATTGGGTGGGGAATCGCCAGGAGAGCTGTGGCAGGTCTCCATCGCGAGCTTCCTGGGGAATGGGGAGCGTGAGCTCATAGCTGCGGGAGCGAGCCCCCTCGGGGAGACTTTGCGGGCCCTCCCCAAACGAAGACTCGGAGTCGGCACCTGCTCCCGCGGAACCGCCAGCGCCCGGTCTCTGTCGTTTGCCCGGCGGAGATGAGGAATCCTCAGGGGGGGAGGCCCGGGGGGCTTGCCGGGGGGCGACCCCCAGGTTGTTCGGAGTGAAGGCCCGGGATGGCCGGGCCCCCCTCCCCCCCGGCGTTGCGCGAGGGCCACGGGTTCGCGTCCCAGGCCAAACGCCACCAGCCACAGCAGCACCAGCCAGAGTGCCGGGCGGATTCGCGCCCCCCCGCCACCAGGCAACTGGGCTGACCGGCGATTCAAGAAGACAGGCATCAAAACTCTCCCCAAGTCACATCGATTCATAAACCGCTCCAGAGAGAACCGCACCTGCATGTGTTCTGCGCAGCTTAAACTCCTGTACCGCCACGTTCCCCCCCGTTCTTCACCTCCCGCCGCTACGCCACCAGCCTCTCCGCCCGCAACAGGGCAATGACCCGTTCCATGGCGGCGACCGTGTGGTCGATGTCGTCGGGAGTTGATCTTGCGACTTCGTTTGAACATCTCGTGGTGATCCGGGGCTCGCGGAGTGCAGTCATGACCGGGCGGACGCGGGCCGATGGGCTCGGGCCGCGTGATGCTCATCGGGAATTCGCCATGTTGGGCACCCGGGGGACTGTGGAATACGGCAGCGTTTCACCAGGGCTTGAGTGGAGCGATGAGCCGCGCCAGGAAGTTCCAAATCCAGTCAAAGAGGTTGTGTCCCTGCCAGAGGAAGAGCAAGTAACACAGGATCGCGAGAGCAAGGGGCACGTAAGAAGAAACGCCCTGTGTTGGTGGTGGTGAAGGAGGATGTTGCAGTTCGGTGAATTCCGCTGGGGGCTGCATCGTCCGTGCGTCAGTGGATGGCTCATGGTTGCCCAGCGGGGCGAGACCCCAGCGGTGTCGCTCCGGGGTCGTGCCTGGATCGACCGTCAGGAACAGGGCGCCGATTGGCTGGGGGGGGAGCTGGTCTTGGTCGACCTCGATCCAGGCGACCGATTGGGTCACCCGGCAACCGGTCACATCCAGTTCCCGCGTGCCCGGTGGATTGCTGACCGTCCACTTCAGGTACCGCTCGGTTCGCATGGGGAACGAGGTCTGCTCCACCACGACCTGCCGGTCGCCGGTGGTCAGTGAGACAACTGCTCCCTCGGCGATCTGGCGAAACGCATTCGGCTTTTCGAGGGAGTCTCCCGCGAAGAGCCGCACCGTGCGGTGATCGGGCCCTGCCCAGGCGATCTGCAGTTGGGCCGCATGGAACGGTTTCGCGGACGCCTGGCGCTGGAACACGAAGTCGGTTTCGCGGGCGTCGGGACGCGTTTGGCGGGTGACCAGTTCCAGGGTTTCGACAGGCCCTGCCGGAGGCGTGTAAGGATTCCAGGCGACACGGAGGGAGGTGATGTTCAGCTGGTCGGCCCCGGCACCCGAGAATTGGACCTTGAGGCGGGTAGACTGGCTGGGCTGGAACTCCACGTGGCTGCCGACTTGGCGCACTCCCGACCTCGTCCGATCGAGCAGCCATCCCGTGTCGCCGAGCGGGGTCCATCGTGGAGCAGCGGCGTCTGCCGGGTTCGCCACACGCTCCCCCTCGCTGAACCCCGCGTCAACCGCTTGTGAGCCTGCCTCTGGCAACGCCGTGCGGGACTTTGTCGTCGCCTGCTCGATCTCTTCCGGTGTCTCATCGAGTTCGTTTGACACCCCCTTCGACCTGTGCTGTGCCGCCGCGACCTGGGGACGATTGACGTTCGCCGTTTCCCGATCAGTTTCTGCGGGTTGTACCGCGGTGTTGGGGGCTCCCTCAGGGCGGGGGCGGTCCTGCGTGGCAGGGAGGGGGCCTGGGCCTGCAGGTGTGGTCGAGACTCGGCTGGCGTCTTCCCAGGCAGCGATCGAGATTTGCAGGTCGCGATTGGGGGCGGGCCAGGTCAGCAGCAGGGTGTTGACTGGTCCGCTTCCCGGCTCAACCTTGAGTTCGACGGTCAGCTGATCTGGGGTTCTGTCGGTGATCTGCCATTCGCAGTCCAACTCCCGACCGGGCTCCGCTGGCACCGGGGGAAAGATGCGGAATGGAATCGACCGGGACGACGTGCCCAGCGCATAGGTCAACTGCACCCTGCGGTCGCTGTTCTGAAACAGGCTGGGCCAATTGGCCGGGAGTTCCCAGGTGAATCGTGGTTCGGGTGACGTGACGGGACCCGGCAGCGGCAACTGCGTCACAAATTGCGGCCGCGTGGAGGGGGTGTGATCCTCAGGCCGCGCGGGGCTTCCATTCGATGATCGCGGCAGGGGGAGGCGTGGGATGGTGGGGATCCGGAGATCGTTGAGATCAACCCCTCGCGCACCAAATTCCAGACCCTGTTGAGCGGCCCTTGGCGCCGGCTGACCAGCCCCCCATCGGAACCTCACGCGGCGTTGTGCAACAACGGGAAACGGTTGTGCCCGCGCCACGACTTCCCAGCCCGGCGCACTTGCCACGCAGGCAACCAGCAGCAACCAGCGTCCCCAGGGCCAGTGCCCTGTGTGCGCAGACCCTCGGGGGGCGAGCGCCCCCTGCACCGGGGTCGTCGTACTCCGGACCATGATCGGCGACACGGTCGACCCCGCTCGCCCGATTCCCCTCGGCCAACACCGCTGCATGACCCACTCCTCTACCCCAAGATTTCTCTCCCGCAGCATTTCCGAATGAACACGTCCGGAAAACCAACAACAGCCTACAACACCAGCCTCTCCGCCCGCAACAGGGCAATGACCCGTTCCATGGCGGCGACCGTGTGGTCGATGTCGTCGGGAGTGTGCACCCCCGACAGCATGGCCCGCCAGCCGAAGAAATCGGACCCGTTCAGCAGCAGCGCCGCGCGGAACGCATGCGTGAGCCGGGGGTCGATCTTGCGATCGAGCTTCGAGACATCGTTGTTATAAGGAATGAAATCATCGCTCGTGGGACGCGGCCCGTCGTACTCGGGGAGCACGGTGATCATCGAAAACTCACCGTAGGCCACCCAGTTGACCCCGGTCCGTTCGAAGACGCGGTTCAGCCCCCGGCACAGGCGTTGCCCCAGCGCGTTCGCTGCCTGGCAGAGTTCCCCCTTGGCCACTTCGGCCAGCGCCGCGGCCCCCGCGGCTGCCGACAGGGGATTCCCGTTGTACGTCCCCGGGTGCTTCATCTTCTGCCCCCAGCGGTTCTGCGTCTGCAGGGCCGACATCAGGTCGGCCCGCCCCGCCAGTGCCCCGCCCGGCAAGCCCCCGGCGAGAATCTTCGCCAGCGTGGTGAGGTCGGGGGTG
>CAIUHT010000473.1 GCA_903898975.1 uncultured Planctomycetaceae bacterium | reverse complement strand
GCCTCCCAACTTTTCCCCGACCCCTCCACCCCGCTCGACGCCGTGCACCTTTCCTCTTCTCCAGTCGCGTCGTCGACCAGCCCGCCGAACTAGTCGACTGGGGGCTCCCGCAGGTCACTGAAAACAACAACCGACGGCAGTTTCCCTTGGCCGGGAAACTGCCGTCGGTGGGTGTGACGCGAACGGGAGCCGCAGGGGCTTAGCGCAGTTCGCGGATCAGCTCTTCGACCGACTTCGAGCGCGGGCGGGCGGCGGGCCTGGGGGCAGGCTGCTGAGCCCCGGCGGGCTGCACGCGGTCGGCACGCGCCCGGGTCTGGCTGCTCGCCGCGGGGGCGACGCGCTGGGCGGCTTCTGCGGCCCCGGCGGGCTCGCCAGCCGGGGCTTCGAGGGCCGGGGCCCGGATCGCCGCTGGCTTCTCGGTGGGGGCCTCGACCTCGGGGGCTTCGTTTTCCGAGGCTTCGGTCGCGGGGCCCTTGGCGGGGGCAGGCTCCGCTGCGGGAGCGTCGGTCGCGGCGGGAGCGGCATCAGCCGCCGGGGCAGCCGGCACGTAGGGGGCTCCCGTGGCAGGAAGCGGAGGAACTCCCTGGGCGTCCTTCAGCGGATCGAATTCCGACCGACGCTTGGGCTTGGTGGTGTACCGCTCCTGCGGGCAGCTCCAGCATTCACCCAACCGCCGCCAGCAGGTCGGGTAGACCCCGTAGCAGGGGGCACAATACGGCGGGATGGCGGGGTAGTAAGTCTGCCCGCAGTTGTGGCGACACCGGGCGGTGTGCCGAGGGTTCGGGTTGTGATCGCAATCGGCACAGAACCCGGTCTCCTCGGCGACCGACGGGGACTGCCCGCGGGTGCTGGGAGAGAGTGGCTTCTTGGCGAGCCATGAATCGAGCAGGCCAGCATGGACCGCGGAGGCGTGCATCGCGAGGCACAGGCCGGCGGACAGCAGCAGGCGGGCGCGGTGAGTGAAAAGAGACACAATTCCCCTCCTTGGGAAATGAAACGTTTGGGTCTGGGCGAAGCGGGTTCACCCCAGTGGGGGCCAGGTTGTGGCCACCCGAAGCCTGTGCGGCCGGAATCACCGCCCCGGGAAGTAGGAACCAGTGCTCAGGAACCCGACGCGATGTCCTGTCGTCGACAGGCCCGATCGAATCGGCTGCACCGGAGCCCCCAGCCCCTCCAGCGCCTCGGCGGCCACTCCCGAAGTACGCTCCAGCGTCTGAATCTGCCGCTCCATCAGCTGCTCTTGCTGCGCGGCCCGCTCAAACGGCTGCGTGCGCAGCAGGAATTGACCACTGAAGTTGTCGGTCGCGCCCGGCAGCAGGTTGAGGTATGGGCTCAGCACCGGGCTGCTGGCTCGCTGCGGCCGGTTGAATGAGGCCCGCGAGTTCAAGGAAGGAGTTGACATTCTCATGCCCGGCATCCGGTTCATGAAGTTCGATCCGGGGGATCGGCCGTCACTGCCGAACGACCGATTGACCGACTGTCCAATCCGGTTGTTGCCGTACAGGCTGCGGGGCGCCTGGCCAATTCCCTGGGCCTCGCCGGTCGCGGGCAAGGCCACGACCACGGTCAGCCCACAACCCACCAGCCACGCCCACCCACTCAGGCGGCCCACGCTTCGCGGAAAGCTCATGTTCGACTCCTACGGTTTCCAGCGTTCCACCGCACCAGGCGGCTGACGAAGTTCGCCCTCAATTCACTGTACGCCCAGTCGAGTATCGACTCAACCTGCAACGCTCCAGCAGCCCTGTTCCCCGGGGGTGTCAAACCAGCGAACGGGCGGCCAGCCGCGGCCCCTCACTGTGTCGACAGTCCCCAGTGGGTTCCCGTGCTTCTTAGAAGAAGCCACCACCACCGCCGCCACCACCACCGGCGTTGTTGCTACCCTGCTGCAAGGCCCGGACCGTTCCGTTGCCCAGCAGCACGAAGCCGAACAGGCGGGAGACCGGTTGCGTCACCTTGGCGATGAAGTTGTCGGTCGCGATCAGGCTGTCGGCCTTGATGTAGATGCGGTCACCGGGCATCAGCTGGTAGTTGGTGGTCGTGATTCCGTCCTGGGTAATCGCCCGCCAGTCAATCGGCATCGTCTGCGCCACCTCCGTCCCGTTGGGGGCTGGGCGGGCAATCCACATTTGCTTCGAAGAAACGGGAGACAACCCGTTGATGTTCGCCAGCGCGTCCAGCACCGTCTCTCCCCCGGTGAACGGGAGCGTCACCACCTGCTCGCCCGCACCGCCGCCGTCGGTGATCAGGTAGATTTTCTTGCTGTTGTAAGAGAGCACGTCGACCACCACCTCGGCGTTGCTCACCGAGTCGGCCAGGTGCTCCTCGACCGCTGCCTTGACGTCATCGAGGGTCATCCCCGCGACGTACACGCTGCCATACACCCCCAGCGACACGGTCCCATCGGGTCGCACCAGGTGCTCGCCACTGACCACCTGGCGGGCCCCCACGTCGGCCAGGCTCGCGGACACCAGGGGATTGTTGTAACCCCCGTACACCCGTCCGTCGGGACCCGTGTTCTCAGACTTGAGGTACAGCTCAATCGCCTTCTCGGCATCGGAAGGGGTCATGCCCGCCACCTTCACCGAACCGTACCACGGTCCCAGGTCAATCGTCCCGTTCGCCTGGATCAGGTACGGGCCACTGACCGTCTTGAGCGCCTTCTGGATCTCCTCTTCCTCGGCCACGTAGGGCTCCAGGTTGCTCGCCCGCACCAGCAGCATGTCCCCCGCCTTCAACAGGTCGGTCTCGGCGCGGATGTTGGCGACCAGTTCGATCAGCAGGATGTCGGGCGGGGCGACCCGGTACACCGGGATGCTGGCCATCTGCAACTCGCGGGGGATATCGCTGAGCGCCGACTCGCAGACCGCGTCTTGCAGTCCCTTGTTCGAACAGCCGTCCAGCATCAGCCCCGCCAGCAGCAGGCCCACCATTCCCAGACGACTTGTGCGATTTCTCGTGAAGGCGTGGCTCACGTCTCTCTCCTCGACAGACCAATGGTCCGATTCTCGTTCCAACAATGCCCCAGTCCTTGGAACTGGTATCACACGTTTCATCGGCAAACTGCAGACCACCCCTTCAATTGGAATGGTCGGAACCCCCGGCAGAGTCTGTAACACAGCCAGGATCGTCGCAAATTCACGCGGCGCTGCCCGCAGCAGATCGCACATCGCCCCCAAACCACCCAAACCGCCAACTCACTTCATGGCGGTCGGCCCTGGCTGCGGCAACCGGGGCCCGCCTGTCGCGGAATACGGGCGTCGCCCGCTACGGGAGTGGCCGCGGTCCCAGGCCCGGCAGGAGGCCACCAGCCCCGGCCTGTGCCGGCCCGGGCGTGATTCCTGAATTCAAGATCCTCGACTCGGAGGCAGCAGGCCTCCGGCGACGCCCCCCTGGAGCGCGTCTCTTTCCTTCGCGACGATCCCAACCGGGACGATCCCGAACAAAACATT
>CAIUHT010000472.1 GCA_903898975.1 uncultured Planctomycetaceae bacterium | reverse complement strand
GGTGCTGTTCGCCAGTGACAACGGGGCGAGTGCCGAGATGATGGTCCGCGACGGGGGCCACGACCCCGAGGCGGCGCCTGGTTCAGGGCCGACCTATCTCTGCCTGGGGCCGGGATTCAGCAGTGCGGCGAACACCCCGTTCCGCAGGCACAAGACGTGGGTGCACGAAGGGGGGATCGCCACCCCGCTGGTGGCGCACTGGCCGAAGGGGATCGCGGCGCGCGGGGAAATGCGAACGACGCCAGTGCACCTGATTGACGTCTTGCCCACGGTGCTGGAACTGGCGGGAGTCGAGCCTCCGACCGAGGTGGGGGGGGCACCGGTCCCGCCCCGGCCGGGACGGAGTCTTGTGCCCGCGCTGCAGGGGAACTCGCCAATCGAGCGGGAGGCGTTGTGGTGGCTGCACGAGGGGAACCGCGCGGTGCGGGTCGCCGACTGGAAACTGGTCGCCGCGAAGAACCAGCCCTGGGAGCTGTACAACCTGGCGGAAGATCGGGCGGAGACCCGCAACCTGGCCCCGGAATTGCCCGAGCGGGTGCTGGAGCTCGAACGACGCTGGTCGCAGTTGGGCGATTCGCTGCGGGTGGCACCAGCCGCCCAGACACCGTCGCCGTAACGGGAATCCTGGTGGCGCGGGCGCGCAGCGTGACGTGTCGCGGAGTTCTTCGAAGCGCGGGCGGTTCAAGCCAGCGTGCTGGCGCCACAGAGGGCGACGCTGCGCACACGGCCACGGGCAATTCGGGGCGAGCCAGGGCACGCAGCCAAGCGGGGGCGAACGCGCGAACCACCAGCGTGTGGGGCCACATGCGGGCCGGACCGGGGCTTAGTCTCTCAGTTCCAGCAACGATTGCACCTTGACCACCGCGCATTGCTCGGGGAAGGTGTGAAAGGCGTGGACCAGGAGGCTGTCGGGGGCCGCCTCGCAGTTGAGCAGCGAGAGGGGGCCGGGGGCCAGCCGGCTGCGACCCGGAAATTCATGGGCGAGCGTCGCCCGGGCACAGTCTTGCTGGAGTTCACTGTGCAGATTGAGGAATTGCACGGGATCAAGCCGCTCGACCTGGAAACAGACCTGGTAGCCGACGCCGGCGGGTAGCTCGACCGATTCGCTGCAGCCTCCGTGCATCCGGCGGGAGAGCACCCGGCCGTGCACGGGCAATTCGACTTCGCCCCCGGTCACCACTTCGCAGACCAGCTGATTCGCCGACTGCCACTGCACCACGTGCCCCGCGTCGCAGATCGCCAGCTCAGCCGACCAACGCAGCTGATGCAGCCGGATCTTCGAGCGGATCTCAAACAACTCTGGGTGTGGTGCCCGGCTGTAGAGCCGAAACAACAGGGAACCCAGATCGGGGCGAGCCAGGGGGAGAGACATCGGTGAGCGCAGCACGGTGAGCGACAATCCCCACGTTCCATCTCCGCGGGGCAGATCGAGTATAAACCGCGCCAAGAACCGCGTGCCACCTCGCCCCACAGGGTGCCCACGGAAGTGCCGCGAATTTTTTCTCCGTCCCCCCTGGTGCCGCGACGACAGGAGAGTCGCACAGGCGTTTCGCCACGTGAGATCGGCGGCGAGATGCGATTGGCATCATAAAACCGCAGGGGTGGGGAGAGGCCTGCCGGAGTGAGAGCCGGCAGGTTTCGCCCGGGGGGGGAGTGGCCTGCTAGGGGGGTCCGCGAGAGTGTCTGGCGCGATTCTAGAGACCGCGCTGAAATCGGGGAGGGCTCTTCCCGAGCGACGCAATTCCGAGTGGCGTTCGCTTTCCAACGCCTGCTCCTGCGACGATGTCGCGGGGCTCGTTGACGTGGCCCGGGTGAGACCTCACCTGGGTGAGACCTCACCGGGGTCAGACCTCACCGGGGGCCGACGTCACTCCGGGAAGTCGTCACTCGAAGAATCAGAACCCTTCGGGCAGGTCAACCGCTGCGGGGCGTTCTGCCCCCAGTCGTTCGAGGCCGATGGGGGTGGGGAGCCGCTCGGGCACCTGGCTGGACGAACCCTCAGCCGAGGCGTCGACTTCGGGGAGTTCTCCCGGCTCGGCAGGGATCGGGTTTTGGAACGCGGGCTCAGGAGTCGTCGCGGCTGGCGGTGCCGACGTGGTCTCGGTGGTTGCTTCCGAGAGAACCTCCGCAGATTCAGTCGAGCGGGCGTCCGCTACTGGCAACTCGGGCACTGGCGACGCAGTGACGGGTGACTCGACGACGGGCAATTCGACCGGTGCCTCGGGCTGCGGAAATTCCGGTTCGTCAGCCACGCCAGGCAGCAGGGCCAGATCTTCCGTGGTGCTGACGTGGTCACTCGCTTCGTCGCTCGACTGGGTCTGGGCGGTTGTGGTTTCGGTGGTGACAGCTTGGTCGACGAGGACTTGCTCGTCGGCGGCCGCTTCCGCCGCTGCTTGCAGGTCGACCGCCACGGCGGCCCGTTCGGCCAGTTCCGCCTCGGTATAGACCCGCGGCGGCTGGGGGACGACCTGCTCGTTCGTCAGGTCTTCTGCGGCGAAACGCGAGTCGGCATACGGCTTGTCCGACACCCCGGCGTTCTCTGCTGGGGTGGGTGTGGCTTCGGCCGGGACGGTCGTCGGGACAATCCCTCGCGAGTGATCTTGAACGGAAGTTGAGGCGACCCCCAGGTCAGTCGCCGCGGGCGTGGGGTTGGGGGCCGGGGTCGCCGCAGTCTGCGGGGTGGTGAGGCGAATGAAATACCACCGCACTCCCCCCACGGGATGCACGTGGAATTCACCGACGGTTCCCGCACCGGTGCCTCGACCCGCCGGGATGTTCAGCAACGCCACGCGTCCGGTGTCATCGACCACCCGCCAGGTCCCTTCCGAGAGCGCGGGGAGGCGGAAGGGGGACCGCTCGAGCGTCCAGTCTTCCACCCGCCCGGGCTCGGTGATTCGGACCGGGGTGCCTGGGGGCGCGGCGGCGGGCGTGGGAGCGACCGGCTTCGCGGTCGCCGTTTCGACGGGCTTGCTGGTGGGCGAGGTGGTTGGTGGGGACGTGGCGGGCTCACCGTGCGGAATGGTCGCCGGGTGGGTTCCCCCCGCTGGCGGTTCCTTCAGCAGCGACGTCGATCCGCCTCCCGACTGCACCACGTGGGTGGGGGGCGTGGTCGCGGCCCCGCGCGGCCGGCCCCCGTCGGCGTTCGACCAGAGCCGAATGAACAGCCCCGTCGCCACCGCCAGCAGCAGGAAACGTCCGTTGATCTTCATGATGCCAGCCCGCCTGTGTCGCCGCGGATTCCCAACTGGTGCCGCCCCTCTTGGGGCGAGTGACTCCCTGCCCCCACAGCCCACGCTGGGAGAGGAGGGTTCCTGCTCACTCAATCGGCGTGCGGAAATGGCAACGGTCAGGCAAAGGGGGGCGAAGGTGTCGATTTGGGAAAGGGGGCAGGCAGGGCGGACGATTGTGCCAGCTATACCGGTGTGGAGATCGCGTTGGCGGGTCGGTCGCCACCCAGCCCCCCTGCGAAGGGCTCGTGGCCGGTGCATTCGTTAGACTCTCTTCAACCGCTGTGGGTGGCGGGCCCGGGGGGCGTCCCCGGCGGTCGCCACCGGTTGCCACTGTGTGCGAGGTGCCGCATGAATTCCCTCTCGACCGCCCGGTTCCTGCTGTGTGTGCTGGCCGCCTCTGCTTCCAGCGGCCTTGGAAACCAGCGGCGGGTCTCTGCCGCCGACGGGCCTCCCAACGTGGTGGTGATCATCACCGATGACCAGGGCTACGGCGACCTGGGGTTCTTCGGGAATCGGGTGCTGCGAACGCCGGCGCTCGATCGGTTGGCCGCGGCGAGTGCGCGGCTGTCGTCGTTCTACGTGAGCCCGGTCTGTGCACCGACCCGCGCCTCCCTGATGACCGGGCGGTACAACTATCGCACCCGCGCGATCGATACGTATCGCGGTCGGGCGCTGATGGACCCGACCGAGACGACCATCGCCCAGCGACTGCGGGCCGCGGGCTATGCCACCGGGCTGTTCGGCAAATGGCACCTGGGCGACACCTGGCCGCTGCGGCCCCATGACCGGGGGTTCGAGATGGCCCTGGCCCATCGGGGGGGAGGGATTGGTCAGCCGAGTGACCCGCCCGGGGGCGAAGGGGCCTACACCAACCCCATCTTGTTCCGCAATGGCACACCCGAGCGGGCGTCGGGCTATTGCACCGATGTTTTCTTCCGCGAGGGAATCGCGTGGGCCGAGCGGGAGTCGCAGGCGGGGCGCCCGTTCTTTTTATACCTGGCCCCGAACGCGCCGCATGGGCCGTATCACGACGTTCCTGCCGATCTGCTCGAACACTATCGCAGCGAGAGCATTGCTCCCGAGCGTTTTCCCCGACCGATCGGCCATCCCAGTACGGGGCGGTTCGACGCGGAAACGCTCGCCCGCACCTACGCGATGATCGAGAACATCGATCAGAACGTGGGGCGGCTGACCGACTGGCTGGCCCGAACCGGCCTCGACCGCTCAACGCTTGTCCTGTTCCTGACCGACAATGGGGAAGCGACCGTGGGCTACAATGCCGGGTTCCGGGGGCGCAAGACCGAGGTGCTGGAGGGGGGGATCCGTTCGATGCTGCTGGCGCACTGGCCCGGCCGACTGGAGCCTGGGGTCGCGTCGAATCTGCCGGTCGCCCACATCGACCTGGCCCCGACGTTGCTGGAAGCGTGTGGCGTCGCCCCATCCGTGGGGGTGGCCGCAGACCGTGTGGCGGAGGCCCGTTTCGATGGTCGCAGCGTCTGGCCGCTGCTCACCCGGCAACCGGTGGAGTGGCCCGACCGCACGCTGTTTGTGCAGTCGCATCGAGGCGACCAGCCCGATCCCCGGCATCACTTCGCCGCCCGCTCGACGCGGTGGAAGCTGGTTCGCAACAGCGGGTTTGGCGCCCCCTCGGCCCCCGCCGACGCCCCGTACGAACTGTTCGACATGCAGGCCGATCCGTTTGAAACGGTGAACCTGGCCGAGCGTGAACCGGCGGTGGTCTCGAACCTGCTGGCCCAATACGACGCCTGGTTCGCCGAGGTGTCGCAAACCCGCCCCGACAACTGGAGTCCCCCCCGGCTGGTCGTCGGTTCCCCGCACGAGAATCCCGTGGTGCTGACGCGGCAAGACTGGCGTGGGGCCGACTGGCGTGCGGGCGACCAGGGGCACTGGCTGATCGACGTGAAAGAGGGGGGGCGGTACACCGTGACAGTGCGGGGGGCGAAGGGCGAGGGGGACCGCGTGCTGTCCTGGTCGGTGGGGGGCCGGACCGAGTCGCGGCCCCTCTCCGCGGGCGAGACAGCGGTGACATGGCGCGATGTGGAACTTCCTCCCGGTCCCGCCCGGCTGGATGCGTGGATCCAGGAAGTCGACCGAAAGAAGGGGGTCTTGTTTGTGGAACTGACGCGCCAATGACCACGCTCTCTGTGGCCGCAATTCTGTGGCTGTGCGGCGTCAACGACCTGCGTGAGTGACGCCTCGCCGGCAACTTTCCGATCTGCCTTGCTTCTTTTGGAAGACTCCGCCCGCATGACTGCCTCGGTCTGTTCTCGCGGTTCCCTCGCGCTGCGGCCCGTCTTGCTTTCGGGTCTCCTGTTGACCGGCGTGGGAGTGTGGCTGACAGGGGCGATTGCCCAGCCTCCGACGGGGCCCGGTGCACCAGACGCGCCCGTCACAACGCCCAGACCCGTTGCGCCGTCCGCGCCCAACCAGGCGAAGATTCCCGCCGGGTCACCGGACGATCTGGAATTCTTTGAGCAGCGGATCCGCCCGTTGCTGGTGGAGCAGTGTTACGCCTGTCACAACAGCAGTCAGACCGCGGAGGGAGGGTTGGCGCTCGATGCCCGCGAACCGCTCCGGCGGGGGGGCGATTCAGGACCAGTGCTGGTGCCTGGTCAACCGGAGGAGAGCCTGCTGCTGCAGGTGGTGCGGCACGAGCCCGGGGTGTCGAAAATGCCCAAGGGGGGCCCCCGGCTGACCGCGGCGGCGGTCGCCGACCTGCGGCGGTGGATCGAGCGGGGCGGGGTCGATCCCCGCGACCAGCCCCCCTCGGCGCAGCAGCTGGAGCAGGCGACCGCCTGGCCTGCTGTCTTCGAGCGGCGGAAACGCTGGTGGAGCTTCCAGCCCCTCCGTCGGCCCGAGCTTCCCCCGGTTACGCCCGCGTTCGCGGCCCCCGGGGCAGAGAACCGCGTCGAGCCCGACCAGCCCGCAACCGACGCAGCGGCAGGGGCGGGAGAGCGGGAGCGGACCGGGGAGCCAGCCGGGGACACCCATGTGATCGATCGGTTTCTGCAGGCCCGGCTGGCGGTTGAGGGCCTGCAACCGGCCCCGCTCGCCGATCGGGCGACACTGGTGCGGCGGGTGACCCAGGCCCTGACCGGGCTCCCCCCGACGGCGGAGGAGACGCGGGAGTTTGTGAGTGACGCCGAGCCCGATGCCTGGCCCCGGCTGGTCGATCGGTTGCTGGCGTCGCCTCGATTTGGAGAGCGGCAGGCCCGGCACTTCATGGACCTGGTGCGGTATTGCGAATCGCACGGGAGCCAGGGAGACCCCGAACTCGCGCAGGCGTGGCGTTACCGCGACTACCTGGTGCGGGCCTTCAATGCCGACCTGCCCTACGACCAGCTGCTCC
The DNA here is from genome assembly GCA_903898975.1 of uncultured Planctomycetaceae bacterium. Taxonomy (GTDB): domain Bacteria; phylum Planctomycetota; class Planctomycetia; order Planctomycetales; family Planctomycetaceae; genus UBA10511. Next base: position 4,578 of record CAIUHT010000472.1, on the reverse strand, counting down.
GCGAGCACATCGCGGGGGACCTGCTCCCCGAGCCCAGGTGGAACGCGGTCGAGGGGTTCAACGAGTCGGCGCTCGCCACGCTGCAGTTGCGGATGGTCGAGCTGGGGTTCGTTCCGGTCGATGCCCTCGATGACCGGGTGAAGGTGGTCGACAACCAGATCGACGTGCTCACCAAGACCTTCCTGGGGCTGACGGTGTCTTGCGCGCGGTGCCACGACCACAAGTTCGATCCGATCAGCCAGGCCGACTTCTACGCCCTGTTCGGAGTCTTCGCCAGCGGACATCCGGGGCCCATCGAGATTGACCCGCCCGCGGTGCGCGATCGGCATCGCGAGCGGCTGGCCGGGCTCAAGGGGCAGATTCGCGCCGGGCTCGCGCAGGCGTGGCAACAGGCTGCGCCGCAGGTGGTGGAACGCTGGCGGGAACGCGAGGCGCGGTCCCGCGAACGTGCGACGCTCGTGCAGCGCCGACAGGCCGTGCAGGAACGGATCGCCGCGTTCGAGCGTCCCGCGCTCGCCGAGGCTCTCCGCCGCCGGGCCGCCTCACCCGACCAGCCCGCGGCGCCGGCCCCGGAGGGGGCGACTCTGCCACGTCCCGAGGCGCGCTGGAGTTTCGAACAGGACGCCCGCGACAGCGTGGGGGAGCACCATGGCGAACTGCTCGACGGGGCCCGTGTTGAGCGGGGGCGGTTGCTGCTGGATGGCCGGACGGCGTCGGTCCGCACCCGCCCGGTCGCCCGCGACTGGACCGAGAAAACCTTCGAGGTGTGGGTCGCGTTGGCGAATCACGAGCAGCGTGGCGGTGGAGTGCTGGGGCTCGACACGCCGGTCGGGCAGTTCTTCGACTCGATCGTCTTTGGCGAACTGAAGCCGGGGCACTGGATGGCCGGGAGCGATTTCTTCCGCCGGACCAACGACCCCAACGGCCCCGCCGAGACCGCCGGGCCCGACACGCTGGTGCATGTCGCCATCGTCTACTCGGCGGACCACCGCATCACTCTTTACCGCAATGGCGAACCGTACGGCCAAGGGTACCAGAAGGGGGAACTGCACCGATTCAAGGGGGGGGAGGCCCGCTTTCTCTTCGGCCAGAGGCTATCGGGCATCAACCCCCCGCTGGCGGGGGAGGTCGAGGAGGCGCGGGCGTACGGCAAGGCGCTCTCGGCCAGCGAAATTGCCACCAGCTTCGCCGCGGGCCCGCAGGGAGTCTCGCTCGAAGAACTCGCCGCGGTCTTCACCCCCACCGAGCGGGCCACCTGGCAGGAACTTCGCGGGGAACTCGACCAGGTCAACCGGCGGGTTGGTGAACTCGCCGAAAGTGCTGAACTCGCCCGCCTCTTCTCCGCCGCGCAAGACCCCGCGCACTTTCTGCATCCCTGGCAACTGGCGACCGACCCCCGTGCCGGGGTAGTCGCGGGAGAACAGCCCACCAAGCCCTCCACCCCGGCGAGCACGCCCCTGCCCCCTGCGGCGGTGCCAGCGGGCGACGCTGCGGTCCCGGCGGCCGAATTCGTACTCCGGCTGGAGGGTCTGGCCCGGTTTTGGCAACGCGAGTTGCCAGGCCGCCGGGAGTTGAACCTGGCCCGGCACCCGCTGCTGTGGGATCTGCGCGGCCCGCAGCGGCAGCAGTGGTTCCAGCGGGGGCCGGGGTTGGAATCGGGGCCGGGTGTGCCCGGGGAGTTTGCCATCGACCCGGCCGCCGATCGGTTCGTCGGTGCACTGTGGCCTGCGGGGGCGTACTCGCTGGCCATCTCATCCCGGCACACCGGTCTGCTGGCCTCTCCCCGGTTTGTCATTCGCGAGCCCAATCTGTTTGTGCGCGGGGTGGGCCCGGGGGCCCGCGTGCGACTGGTGATCGAAGACTATCCGCTCGGCAACGGGGGCATTTATCCTGCCATCACGTTGGGGGGCGAAACCACTCCGGGCTGGTCGCGGCTCGACACCGCCTACCGATTGGGGTCGCACGCTCATCTCGAGGTGCAACCCTCGGGAGGCGAGCGCAGCTGGTTTGGCCTGATCGAGGTGCGGGTCGGGGCGAATCCTGAACTGCCCCGCGAGACCACTCCCGCCGCCCCACTGCTGCTGGAGCCCGGCCCCCCCCGGTCACTGGCCGAACTGGAAGCGCGGTATGCGACGGTCATCGCCACTGCCGCCCGCGCGTGGGGTGAGGGGGCCGCCAGCGACAGCCAGGTCGCGGCGCTCGACAGCCTGCTGCGGGCGGGCTGGCTCCCCACGACACTGGGCGAACTCCCCGAGGTGGCTCCCCTGGTCGCCGAGTACCGCCGGCTGGAGCAGGAACTGACCGTGCCGCGGACCATTCCCGGGCTCTATGAAGGGGTGCCCTACGATCAGCCGCTGTTTGTCCGCGGGCAGCACACGCGTCCGGGCGACCCCGTGGCGCGGCGGGGCCTCAGCCTGTTCGGCGGACCGGTCTTTGGTCCGGCCAGCAGTGGCCGGCTGGAGTGGGCGCACGAACTGGCTTCACCCCGCAATCCCCTGGTGGCGCGCGTGGCGGTGAACCGCCTGTGGCAGCAGCTGTTTGGTCGGGGGCTGGTGGCCTCGGTCGACAACTTCGGGGCACTGGGTGAGCTGCCAACGCATCCCGAACTGCTCGATGAACTGGCGACGCAGTTCATCGCCGAGGGGTGGTCGGTGAAGCGGATGCTGCGGCTGATGCTGACGTCACGGGCGTGGCGGCAGGTCTCGCGGCCCTCGGCCGAGGCGGCGCGGCTGGATCCCGACAATCGCTGGCTGTCGCACATGCCGGTGCAACGCCTGGAAGCCGAGGCGGTGCGCGACACCCTGCTCGCGGTCGCGGGGGAACTTGACGCGCGGATGGGGGGGCCGGGGGTGAATGTCTACTTCACCAACAAGACGGAAGGGGGTGGCCCGCCGGGGCCGCTCGATGGAGACCGCCGGCGGAGCGTGTACCTGAAGATCCGTCGGAATGCGCATCATTCACTGCTCGAAGTGTTCGACGCCCCCAAGCCGAGCACAACCCGCGGGCGTCGCGACCAGACCAATGTCCCGGCACAGGCCCTGGCCATGCTGAACGACCCGCTGGTGCTGGACCAGGCGAAGAAGTGGGGGTCGCGGATCGCCGCGCGGCGCGGCCCGGTCGCACTGCGGGTCGTCGAGATGTTCCAGGCCGCCTTGGGCCGGGCTCCCACCCCCGCCGAGCAAACGCTGCTGCTGGAAGAACTGCGGGGACTGGGGCTGCCTGACCTGGCGGGTCCGACCGGCTTAAACGACGCCCAAGCCCAGTCCCCCAGTCCGGCGGAGCTGGAAGCCTGGCAGGATCTGGCGCATTCCCTCTTTTGCCTGAAGGAGTTCTTGTATGTCGAATAGTCTGCCAGCTGGTCGTCTGCCAGCGAGTCGCCGCGAGTTTTTGACGCGGGCGTCGATGGGGTTCGGGTGGACCGCGCTGGGAGGGCTGTGGGCGCGGGGTGAAATGGGGGCCAGCGAGGTGGGCACTGGGGGGGCGGGGGCTGTGCGGGGCAACCCACTGGCGGGTGAGCCAGGGGGCAGGCAGTTCATGCCGCGAGTTCGCAGCGTGATTTTCTGCTTCATGTCGGGGGGGGTGTCGCACGTCGACAGTTTCGACCCCAAGCCCCGGCTCAAGACCGACCACGGCAAGCCGATGCCAGTGCCGGTCCGCCCGACCATGTTCAACGCCAACGGCAACATCATGGCGAGCCCCTGGGAGTTCGAGCCCCGGGGGGAGAGTGGCATCCCTGTCAGCGAGTTGTTCCCGCACATCGGCGCTCACGCCGATCGACTGGCAGTCATCCGCTCGATGACCAGCCAGGCGAACGAGCACGCGCAGGCGAATTACTTCGTGCACACCGGTTTCACCCTGGCGGGGCACCCCAGCGCGGGGGCCTGGATTGCCTATGGGCTGGGAAGCGAGAATCGCAACCTGCCCGGGTTTGTCGTGCTGGCCAGTGGCGGGGCACCGCTGGGGGGGATCAACAACTGGGGGTCGGGGTATCTCCCCGCGCGGTTCCAGGCGTCACTGCTCGACCCGACCCAGGCCGAGCCCCTGGCCAACATCGTGCCCCGCGAGCCCGACCAGGCCCAACGCCGTCGGCTGCGATTTGTGGAAGGGCTCGATCGACTGCATGCGGGACCAACCCCGGCTGCGCAAATCGAGTCGGCCATCCGCAATGCCCAGGTGGCGTACCGCATGCAGGCGGCAGTCCCCGAACTGGTCGACCTCTCGGGCGAGACCGCCGCGACCAGGACGCTCTACGGCCTCGATTCCCCAGTGCCGGAAACCGCCGAGTATGGCCGGCAATGTCTGCTGGCCCGCCGGCTGGTCGAGCGGGGGGTGCGGTTTGTCGAGTTGACGTGCCTCCCGCGGCCTGCCGAGCTGGGTCAGATTGGCAACCCCTGGGACCAGCACGGGGGCTTGAAGACGGGGCACTCCGAGATGGCCCGGCAGGTCGATCAACCGATCGCGGGCCTGTTGACCGACCTGGCCCAGCGGGGCCTGCTCGACGAGACCCTGGTGGTCTGGGCGGGAGAGTTCGGACGAACCCCATTCGCGCAGGGGAACGACGGTCGCGACCACAACCCG
>CAIUHT010000471.1 GCA_903898975.1 uncultured Planctomycetaceae bacterium | reverse complement strand
GACCGTGCTGGGCAGCCTGGGGCTCGATCCGCAGCAGAGACTCGATCTTCCCGAGGGAGGCCACATTCCCCTGGTCGAAGCTGCCGTGCCCGAGTCGCTGCTGAGCCTCGCGTAACACGTCCGCCAGCGACTGACGCCAACGCACCTGGCAGATTCGGGGTGGCGATTGCCCCCCGAGCACTGGTCTTCGCGTCTGGTCGGCGAGCCTGGTCGCTGCCTCTGCTGGAATGGACCCGATGCCGTCGCCCCCCGAAAGCGGTGACGATGCCGCCCGGCCCCCACTTGCGGTCGCGGCCAATTCAATTGACTCGAATGGTGCGGCCGAATCGGTGACACCCCTTGCTCCTCCTGAATGCCGGTTGGCACAGTCCTGGTGAGCACCGTCTTGGGCGACCAATCCAAGGTGAACACGGGCAGGATTCGGGGCCGCGCGGTTGTTCCCCAGGGACGCAAATCGAGGCATCTTGCACGAACGCTCGTGCCGACGATTCGACTCCGCCGTTCAGCGGGTCCAGTCGATCTGCTGGTAGATGGCCAGCAGTTGCCGGCCTCGGCGTTCATTCAGCCGGGCGATATGGGCGATGCGACCCCGCAGGTGGCTGGCGAAGTGGACGTGCCCGTCGCGGTTCTGCCCGCTCGGTCCGTGCCTCAGGCAGTTGGTCAGGATGGCCTTCAGCAGGTCGAAATCGTGCCGGCAGCAATTGACCTTCGCATTCACCACCACGCCGGTCACCTGCTGTCTCTGGCTGGCTCGTTCCACCCGGCGTTTGCCGGGATGCAGGTGAAACCGCTCCTGCTTCAGAATCTGGCGGACCAGTGGAATGAAGATCCGCAGGCTGTTGCGCAAGGTCGCGGGGCCCGAGAAGGTGAGGTCGTCGGCGTAGCGGGTGTACCGCACGCCGAAGGACCGCGCGAGTCCGTCGAGGCGAAGGTCTGAGACAAACGCCGAAAGGTTGGCCAGTGCGGGCGACGTGGGGGCCCCCTGGGGGAGGTGGCGGCGACGGAACAATGTTGTCTCGTTCGCCGAGGCGGTGTCGAGCAGTTTCTGGGGAGCAGTGGTGGTGGTCAGTCGAGCCAGCCAACAGGCGATTTCGCGGCAATATCCCAGGCTGCGAAACAGCGCCACCACCCGGCTGTAGGTGACCGATGGGTAAAAGTCGGCGAGATCGAGCCGAACCACGACTGCCTGCCCCACATGAGGCCGGGCGTTCGAGACAATGGAGTGCCCGCGTCTAAATCCATGGGCCGACGGGTCAGGAGGGACGCGGTCGAGGATCTGCTGAAGGATGCGGGTCTGAACGTGTTTGAGCAGTCGCTTGGGGGACTCGATCAGTCGGCGGCCACCGCGGCGCTTGGGGACCCAGCGGCGGTGGTAATGATCGCCCCGTGCGTGCAGCGAAACGCGGGAGGGGTCGCGGAATCGATCGGCGAGCCAGGCGAGCTGGGCGGGGGTCAGTTCCAGCCAGCGGGCCAGGTCTTCGGGTGTCCTCAGAAGCGGGAGGCCCCAGTGTTCGAGGCGGGGGAGATCGGTGTCTTGCGTGAGGTCGAGGTAAACGGCCTGGCCGGCGACCGGACGGGCAAACAGGTACGGCGACTGCTCACTGGTGGGAGCAGCGGGGCGGGCGACCGGAGTGGGAGCCGTATAGGTACGGCGGGTGAGGCGCACGCGAGTCGCTGCGACCGCGGCGGTGGGCTCCGGGCGCGGGACTTCCGGGTTCGAGTCCGGGCCGGTGGCCGGGGACCGGCGCGGGGGGCCGAACAGCAGGCTCCACAGCCAGTCGAGCAGGTGCATGGGGAGAGGCCCGCGGGCGGAAAAAATTGGCCGGCGGGCTGCCCAACGGAGTCCGGTGGCGAATCTGAAGCGGTAGCAGGCACGCTAGCGATTCAGATTCCCATCCGAATGGGAAGCAACGAGAGCAGCTGCAGGGTAGCCCTGCAGTGGTCCTGGGCCGAAGCCCAGTCCAGGTCTTGGGCGACCCGCCGGCCAGAGAAAGTGATGTTATCGGAACCCCCGGGCGGGTCAACCTCCCGTCCCCCATGGTCCCCTCGCTTTACTTTCGTTCCCCGCCCCTTAGAATCGCCCTCCATGCAAGGGGTTGTCGTTCAGGCCCAACCCCTCCTCCCCGAACGCGCGGCTGCTCGAGTGGGCGATTAAGGAGGGTATCTCGGGGAGAGTGCCGGCTCAGCCAACGAGAAGGGGTCGGCACTCTAAGGGAGTTGGCAACCAGAGACATTTGGCAACCGAAGACATTCGGCTATCGAATCAACAGTCGCCCGGCAGGGCGATGCGGTGCGTGCGGCCCAGGTTTGGAGGCGGGCAGAGCCCGTCGGATGCCGCGGTGAGTTTCACGGAGTGAAGTCGATCCGGGAACGGATCGGGCGGTCTGGCAAGTCTCTCGACGGAGCATGCTGTTTGGTGGACGAGCAACTGTGGGCCCGGGTCGGTGACCTGGGCTGCCGCAGTGATCGAGGAACCTGAGGCGACTCCCTTCGGGGGGCAGGGAAATACGCGGGGTGACCATGCGGAAGTTGGATTACCACGGTCGGGTGATGGTGATTGGATTCGGCGGCGTCGCGCAGTGCACACTGCCGCTGCTGCTGAAGAATCTCGGCATCCCCGCACAGCACTACACCGTGGTGGACTTTGTCGGTTTCGACCCGGAGCGAACAGCCCCCTACGAGCAGCAGGGGGTTCGCTTCGAAAAACTGCGGATCACGCAGCAGAATCTCCAGTCCGAACTGGAACGCCATCTGCAGGCGGGCGATCTGCTGGTCGACCTGGCGTGGAACATCGACTGCATCGAACTGCTGGAATGGTGTCGCACCCGCGGGGTGATGTACATCAACACCTCGGTCGAATTGTGGGACCCATACAAGGGAGCCGAGACGCTCACCCCCCCCGAGCGAACGCTCTACGTGCGGCACCGCGCCCTGACGAAGATGATCGAGCGCTGGGGCGACAACAACGGCACCACGGCACTGCTCGACCATGGAGCCAATCCCGGACTGGTGTCGCACTTCGCCAAGCGGGCTCTCCGTGACATCACCCATCGTCTCCTGGCCGAGAATCCCCGCGATCCGCGGCGGGCGGCGCTGGAACGGGCCCTCGAAGGCCGGCACTACAACCACCTGGCCAAGGAGTTGGGGGTGCGGGTCATTCACATCAGCGAGCGCGACACGCAGCACTCGCGCCGAGTGCGAAAGCCGCACGAGTTCATGAATACCTGGAGCGTCGAAGGCTTCTACGAAGAGGGAATCGCACCGGCCGAGATGGGCTGGGGAACGCACGAACGGACCCTGCCCGAAGGGGCCTGGGAACATCGCGAGGGGCCGCGGAACCAGATCTGCCTCGAGCGGCGCGGGATGGACACCTTCGTCCGCACACGGGTCCCCTCGGCGGAGATCGCCGGGATGGTGATTCGCCACGGCGAAGCGTACAGCCTGTCGCACTATCTCCAGGTCGATGACGATCGGGGCCAGGCCGTGTACCGGCCCACGGTTCATTACGCCTACCTTCCCTGCCCGCAGGCGGTGACCTGCCTGCAGGAGGTGCGCGAGCGGAACTACAAGGGGCCGCACAGCTACCACATCATGTCGAACGACATCGAGGGGGGAGCCGACGAATTGGGCGTGCTGCTGATGGGGCACGATTACAAGTCGTGGTGGTGCGGGACGGTGCTCTCGATCGACAGGGCGCGGCAGTTGTTGCCCGGGCAGAATGCGACGACCCTGCAGGTCGCCGCGTCGGTACTGGGGGCGGTCTCGTGGATGATTCGCAATCCGCGGAGTGGTGTCCGACTCCCCGATGAACTGCCCGATGACGAGATCCTGGCGGTCGCCGAATTCTACCTGGGGAACGTCCCTTCGCTGCCGCTCGATTGGGTTCCCACCGTGCCCGGCGAGGTGACGGGTCATCCCCGCGAGGACGCCACCTGGCAGTTCGACCGGTTCCTGATCGGGGCGGACGAACGCGACCCCTCGGGAGACCGCATCACGGGAGCGCGACTCCTCCGTGAGCACACCGACCTGCGTGATTATTGCCAGCGCGCCTCCAGCCGGGGCTAGCCGACTCCGCGCCCCGGTCTTGCCTCGAGACAGTCTTGGAAGTTCACGCCCCTTGTAAGGTCGGCTACGGGCTCGGCGGCCATCCGTCGTCGGCCGGGCAAATTCCCTTCGGCAGTCCGGCTTCGGGTTCTCGGGGCGAGGCTTGTCTCACCCTCCCACCACCCCTACGCTGGTAGCGTCTCGATGTCCTGTCTGGGTCGCTGGTCGTCGCGGCACTCCTGAAGTCTCGCGCGGGACTGTTCAATTCCCCGCTTGCCCCCCTGTTCCGTGGCGAAACGCTCCATGCTGCGCAGCCTGTCGATCCAATCGAAGCTGATTCTCTTTCTGCTGCTGGTCGCCCTCCTGACCGGCCTCCCCATCGCCTATCTCGGATACCGCAACGGCCGGGAGGCGATCGAAAAGAGCGTGGTTGATCAGCTGGTCGGGCAACGCCGCACGCGGGGCCAGCAGGCGCTCCGCATGCTCGAGACGATGAAGAAGCAGGTGGTGACCCTCTCGGCGAACCACGAGGTGATCGACGCCCTCACCCAGTTCAAGCAGGCGTTCGACGACCTGCGGAAACAGCCCCCCGAAAAACTCCTCGACGGGTCGCAGCAGGCTGAACTCGAAAAGTTCTACAAGTCGGTCATCATGCCCGGGCTGGAGGCCAACTCCGAGGCCACCCCCCTGCTGGCGTCGGTCTATCCCACCGATCCGGTGACCCAATACCTGCAGTTCCAATACATCGCCCAGACCGAGCCCCCGTACCTGCGTAAAGAAGTGGTCACCACCAGCGGTGATGGCAGCGAGTACGACCGCGTCCATCGCGACTACCACCCCAACCTCGCCGGGTTCGCACGCGAGTTTGGTTTCGAAGACCTGATGCTCGCCGACCCGGAGGGGAACCTGATCTACACGACGCAAAAAACGATTGAATTCGGAACCAATCTGCTTGATAAGGGAACATATGCCGACACCAACCTGGGCGACCTCTTCCGCCGAGTCAAGCGCCTGCAGGAACGCGATGCCTACGAGTTCGTCGACTTCGACCGCTACAAGCCCAATCTCAACACCCCCTCGGCTTTCGTGGGAAGCCCAGTCTTCAGCCGGGATGCCCGGCTCATCGGTATCCTGATCTTCCAGTTCCCCATCGAAGAACTGACCCGCGTGCTGACCGGTGGCTTCCAATGGCAGAAAGAGGGGCTGGGCGAGACCGGGGAGGTCTACCTGGTGGGCCGCGACCAGACCCTGCGCAGCCGCTCTCGTATTCTCTATGGCGAAGCGTTCCCCTCGGGCCTCGAGACGCTGCGGCGGGCGGGGGTTTCTGAGGGAATCCTCCGCACCATCGAACGACAAAAGAACGGGCTGCTTGCCCTCCGGGTCGAGACCGAGGGAGTGAAAGAGGCTCTCGCCGGCAGAGAAGGTCTGGCAACCTACCAGGACTATCGCGGCGAACTGGTGGTGGGCTCTTATGCCCCGTTTGACTTTGGTTCGAACCGCTGGGCGTTGCTGGCCGAGATGGATACCGCCGAGGCGTTCGCCCCCATTCAGGCCTTTGGCCGACGAGTGGTGATGACCACCGCGGGAATCGCCCTCGCCACCACGCTGCTGGGGCTGCTGCTGTCGAACCTGTTTGTGGCCCCGGTGCGGACCCTGACGGCGGCCGCCCGGCGGATCGCGGCGGGAGAAGTGGGGGCCCAGGCCGAGGTCAACACCCGCGACGAATTCCGCGATCTCGCCGACGCCTTCAACGACATGTCGCGGGGCCTGAAGGAAAAGACCCAGCAACTGCAGCAGAAGGTTCGCGAAAACGAAGACCTGCTGCTCAACATTCTGCCTGCTCCCGCGGCGGCCCGCCTCCGCGAGGGCGATGCCAACCCCACCCAGAGCTTTGGGGACGTGACGGTGCTGTATGCGGAGGTGGCGGGCCTGCTCGAACTGACCGACCGCCTCGGGTCGGAAAAGGGGCTCGGGCTGCTGCACGACCTGGTGGTCGCCTTTGACGAGGCGGCGGATCAATTGGGGGTCGAAAAGGTCAAGACCTCGGGGGCCACCTACCTGGCGGTCTGCGGACTGTCGGTCCAGCGTCCCGACCACACCAGCCGGGTCGTCGAATTCGCCCAGGAACTGCAGCGGATTGTCGATCGGTTCAACCGCGATCGGGGCAGCGACCTGCGATTGCACGTGGGCATCAACGCTGGCCCGGTGACGGGCGGGGTCGTGGGACGGAACAAGTTCATCTACGACCTCTGGGGCGAGACGGTCTCGGTCGCCCGTGGATTGCGAAAGGGGCAGGCCGATGGGGTCCGCCTGACCCGCAGCGTCTACGACCGGGTCGCCGACCAGTACCCGCTGGGCGAACCGGAAATGGTGGAACTGCCCGGGCGGGGTTCGGTTGAATCATGGTCTCTCAAGACCAAGGCGGGCTGAGCGCATGCAGGATTTTGTGCTGCGGATCGCCGACCTGGTGAGAGATCAGTGGTTGAGCAACCCGGTGTTCCAGTACGCGCTGCTGGTCGCCCTGGGCCTGCCGATGCTGGTCCTGATCCTGACCGAAATCCACACCCGCATGCGGGCCGGGGGGCACCCCCTGGCCGGGGCGCTCGGGCTGGTTCGGTCCCTCCTCCTCCCCGCCATCGCGTTGCACCTGTTTGTGGGGAAGATCTCGGGACTTCCCGCCGACCACTGGCTGGTTCGACTGTGTGAGACCGCGGCGTGGCTGTCGGGACTGTACGTCGTCCTGTCGCTCATCAACGACCTGTTGTTCAGTGCCGCGAATGAGGCCAGTTGGCGGTCCCGCGTCCCCTCGCTGTTCCGCGATCTGATCCGGGCCGGGGTGGTCACCATCGGAGCGGCGATCGTCTACTCGCAGGTTTGGGGCCAGTCGCTCGAAGGGGCGGTGACTGCCCTCGGGGTCGGCTCGATTGTCATCGGTCTGGCGCTCCAGGAACCGTTGGGCAACATCGTCTCGGGGCTGATGCTGATGTTCGAACGCCCGATCAAGCTGGGCGATTTCGTCAGCATCGATGACAACACCGGCTACGTGGTCGAGATCAACTGGCGGAGCGTGCATGTGCAGACCCCGGTCAACGGGGTTCGGGTCATTCCCAACTCGCAGCTTTACAAGGGGTCGTTCAACAACCTCTCGCGCCCCAGCCGGATGCGGACCGAGCTGATCGAGCTGGGCTTCTCTTACGACGACCCTCCCAACCGGGTCAAAGAGATGCTGCTCGACCTGCTGGCCAACACGCCCGGGGTTCTCAAAGACCCGGCACCCGTCGTCCGCACGTTCAACTACGCTGATTTCGCCATCATCTACCGCGTGATCTTCTCGGTCGCGACCTCCGAGGAACTCCCGGCGGTCCGCGACGCCTTCATGTCGAAGATCTGGTACGCCATCCGTCGGTACGGCATCACGATTCCCTTCCCGACAGCGACCGAGATCCAGGTCGAACAGCGGGTGCTGGCCGAGGCGAGCGCCATTCGCCCGCTCGAATCGCTGGCCGAGCTCCCCGCGTTCAAGACGCTGCTTGACGCCCCGGCTGACGAGCAGCTGGAAGCGGGCTTGCAGCAGCGGTCGTTTGGTCGGGGTGAGGTGATTGCCCGCGAAGGGCAACGGATCGACGGGCTGCACGTGGTGGTCCGTGGGACCGCCGTGCTGACCGTGCGAAACCACGAGGGGCAGTCGCTGGAAATTGCCCGGGTGGGACGGGGGGAGTACTTCGGCGAGGGCTCGGTGCTGGCCGAACTCCCCAGCGAAGTCACCGTCACCGCCGGGGACGACCTGGAGCTGGTGGTGGTGACCCCCTCGGCCATGTTCCGGCTGATGGGACGGACGCCAACCCTCAGCCGGCAACTGGGTAACCTGATGGAAACCCGCCGGAAGACCGTCATCGCCGCCCGCCAACTCAAAGCCGGGATCTGACAACTTCAGCCAGGCGTTTAGCGAGGGGCGACAGGATCGGCCCCGAACCTGGAGCACGGCGCAGCCGTCGGGCCTCCGATGCGGCCAGAGCCGGTCTACGATCCGGGTTTCCACAGCAGACCTCGGGACAGGATTCATTTAGGGGATTTCGGGCTTAATTCACCCCGCCAAGGTTGAGCTGAGTCGTTATTGCGACGACTCCCTTCCACGCCCGCAGCCGAATAGACCCGTTCCACACGAGATTCATCCGGCCGCACAGAGTCGGGGTCTCAGTCGAGTCTGACCACGGAGTGGGCCGCGGGCTGTACACTGGTCGCGACCCCGTAAAATTATGCGAAACGCGTTCGTGACGCTCTCAGTTTCCGACTCGCCGACTGCGCGG
>CAIUHT010000470.1 GCA_903898975.1 uncultured Planctomycetaceae bacterium | reverse complement strand
TGGTTCGAATCCAGGTCGGGATACTCTGTTGAGCCCCCGCGGGTGTGTCGGAGGCATGACTGCGTTCGAAGCAGTAGGGCGAGGTTCGATTCCTCGGCGGGATGCTACCTTGGGAATCCCCTTCCCCGGGTGAGCCAACAGGGTTTCGTGTGGACGCCGCGGGGTGGGCAGAGCCGCTCACGAAGATCACGGCGAGAGGTTGCGTTGAGGTGCGGCGGGAGCCCTGGGTTCGCCACTGTGATGAGCAGCCAGGCTGCCGCAACGAGCGTGGGATTTGTCTCTGGAGTGTGTGGGAGGCACGCGACCGTGCGAAGGTCGAGGGCCAGGTTCGACTCCTGGCGGGGACACTGGTTTTTGACGCTGAAATCACGTGGCGTGGTGGTGGCCTGCAAAGCCATCTTGAGCGGGTTCGAATCCCGTCGGCGTCTCTTCGAAAGCAAGCTCCAGGTGAAAGTCGATCTCCAGCGGCAGCCGGGCCACCCTCGCGGTTTGGCCGCGTCTGTTCCGAACATGGTGTACATGACGGCTCATCCGGGGGCACCAAGGCGCTTGGTGCGCAGCCTCTCCCAAAAGAGAGGTCCATGGGTTCGACTCCCAGTCTGAAGGTTGTTGCCAAACGACTCACCAGCCGGAGGGAGACGGACGATCACGGAATCGGCCCGGGCGTTGGTTCACCACTGCCCGGGCAGCCTGTCCAAACACTTTGCGGAACGCGGATACCGCCGGAACGCTGTTCCGGTCTGATCACGGCGCGGGCCACGTGGAGGGGGTCGTCGGTTCACCGGCGATCGAACATGTGGCTCAATCCGTGACCAGGCTGAAGCAGCACCCGGCTCAAGCGTTTCCCCGTGCGTTGCCGGGTGGTTCCCGCTCGCTCCGTCTCCTGAAGGCCCTTGTTCCCGAACCCAACTTCTGACCGGGCGGATACTCGCCCAATCCATCACGTCTGTTGTCCGAGGGTCCGCCCATGGCACGCCAACCCAATCTCACATAGACCGGCATCGTCTCTGCCCGTGTTGTGCCGCACGCCATCACGCGACCTGCCGGTCCCCAGTCCGGTTTTCAGTTACTCCCCGGCACGACACCCGTCGTGACCCGTTCCTCCCAGGTTCAGCCCGTTATCACCGGAGAATCGCCCATGTTTCGTCTGAAGAACCTGTTTCTGCCGTTCATCCGGCACCATGTTTCCGGATACGAGCACGGTCTTGTGTTCCGCGAGGGGGACTTCGTGGGACTGTTGAACCCTGGCACGGCGTGGTTTTTTGACCCGTTCCGCCGGGTGCGGGTCGACCTGGTCAGCCGGCTGAAGCCCTGGCTGATCCACGACCAGCTCGACCAGATTGTGAAGTCGGGTCGGCTGGCCGACCTGGCTGTCGTGCTGGAAGTGCAGGACCACCAGCGGGCACTGGTCTGGATCGACCAGCGGTTCAACCGCGTGCTGACGCCCGGACGCTATGTCTACTGGACCAGTCCCAGCGAGGTGCGGGTCGAGGTGGTGGAAACCCGCTCGCCGCGGTTCGAGCACCCCGAGCTGAAGACACTGCTCAGGCACCCGGAAATGGGCCGGACCCTCGACATCACCGTGATCGAGCGCGATCACGCGGGCGTGCTGTTCATCGACGGCCGGTATGTCGAGACTCTGCCGCCCGGCTCGTACGCCTTCTGGAAGGGGGCGGCCGATGTGCGGATCGTCACGCTGGACCTGCGGGAGTCGCAGGTCGATGTGGGTGGCCAGGAAATCATGACGGCCGACAAGGTGACCCTGCGGGTCAACGCCGTGGTGACGTTCAAGGTCACGGATCCCCGCCGGGCCCTGGGCCAGTCGGACGACCTGCGGCAGTCGCTGTACCGCGAGGCACAGCTGCTGCTGCGGGGTGTGATTGGTGTCCGCGAACTCGACCAGCTGCTGGTCGAGAAGGATGCCGTCGCCCGGGAACTCGAAGAGGGCCTGCGTCGGCGGGCCACCGAGATGGGCCTCGAGGTCGTCTCGGTGGGTATCCGCGACCTGATCCTCCCCGGTGACATGAAGGAACTGATGAACAAGGTGACCGCGGCCCGGAAACTGGCCGAGGCCAACC
>CAIUHT010000469.1 GCA_903898975.1 uncultured Planctomycetaceae bacterium | reverse complement strand
GAGCTTCCCGTGATCAAAACTCGCATGCGGGGTGAATCGAACCTTCCCCCCGTTCGGTATGAGTCGAAGACCGCCTCTCCCCGTGGCTCGGGCCATCTGCTGACGAGTTCGGCAGGCTGGGTAAGCTGTGCCGGTTGAGGAGGGAGCGAATTGCGCGATTGGATGGCTCGCCCCACCGGGGTCCCCCGGTCGATACCTTCCGACTCACCCGCGGGCCGCCCCACACTTCTCCGACCGGATCAGGAATTCCAGCATGGCAACCGACCTCGCCTCTCGGCTGATGAGCAAAGTGGGCCGGCTGATCCTGCCGTTCTATCTTCCCAAGCTGAAACGGTTCCTCGCCGACCTGAACCGCGGCCGGGAAGTTCAGCAGCAGACGCTGCGCAAGATTCTGAACCTGGGGGCCTCGACCGCCCTCGGTCGCGACCTGGGGCTGGCCAGCGTGCGGACCTCCGCCGAGTTCCGCCGCCAGGTCCCCATCGCCGAATACGACCGTTTCGCACCTTATATAGAGCGAGTCGCCCGGGGCGAGACCTCGGCCCTGTTTCCCGACAACGAACCACTGCTGACGTTCGTTCAGACCAGTGCGACCACGGGGAAGGCGAAGATCTTCCCCATCAACCGCACCTGGTTCCAGCACTACTCGCACGATTACGACCTCTGGGGGGTCAAGGCCTATCACGACCATCCCGAGATGCTGGGGACCCGCATTCTCAATCTCGCCGGGCCCTGGTCCATCGGCCGCACTCCCGGTGGCCACAACATCGCCATCATCAGTGCGATGATTGAGCGGTATCAGTCGGCGATCGTCCGCCAGACCTATGCGCTCCCGGCGGTCCTCAAGCAGGTCTCCGATGTCGACGCCCGCGGCTATCTCACCGTCCGCCTGGCCGCCCCGCAGCAGTTGGGCTTTCTCAGCACCGTCACCCCGCAGCAGATCCTGCAGATCGCCGAGTGGGTCGAGCAGTTCGGCCCGCAGCTGGTTCGCGATCTGCACGATGGCACGCTGTCGGAGCGCTTCGATGTGCCTGCGGAAGTCCGTCGGTCACTCCGCGGCGTGATCCGGACCCGCCATCCCGAGCTGGCCCGCCGCCTGGGGGCGATTCTCGACCGCCAGGGAGTCTTGCGGCCCCGCGACCTGTGGCGGCCCAAGCTCATTTCCTGCTGGCTCGGCGGGACCGTCGGGCACACCTCCCGCCGCATCCCCGAACTGTTCGGCGAGGATGTCCCCCTTCGCGACCAGGGGCTGCTTTCGTCGGAAGGTCGGCACACCATCCCCCTGGCCGACAATGTGACCCACGGTCCGCTCGCCATCGGCAGCAACTTCTACGAGTTCGTCCCCGCTGCCGAGGATGCGACCCGCTCGCCCACCGTGTTCGAAGCCCACGAGCTCGAAGTCGGGGCCGAGTACCGCATCATCATGACCACCCTGGGTGGGCTGTATCGCTACGACATTGGCGACATCGTCAAGTGCGTCGGCTACATGGGTGAGACGCCCCTGATCGAGTTCCTGCAGAAGGCGGGAGGGTACTGCGACCTGGTGGGTGAAAAGCTCTCGGCGTTCACCGTCTGCCAGGCGGTGCTGGCGGGAGAGGCGGCGGCCGGGTTGAAACTCGACACCTTCACCGTCGCTCCCTGCACCAGTGCCCGCGGACGCCCCCGCTACGCCGTGGTGGTTGAACAATCGCTCGTGCCCGATGCCGACTCGATCTCGCGGTTCCTGGCTGCGTTCGACAAGGCGCTGGGGAGTGCCGTGCTGATCTACGGGGTGACCCGCAAGCAGCGGATTCTCGAGGCCCCCGCCCTCGTGCGGATTCCGGCCGGTGAGTGGCGGCGGTACATCGCCGCGGAAATGCAGCGGCTGGGGGCGAGCGAGAACCAGTACAAGCACAAGCCGCTGGTTTCCGATCAGAAATTCCTGACGAAACTGCGGGTTGTGGACAGCTGGATTCTGCAGTCGGACGGGAGTTGCCTGGCGAACAACGGTCCCCCCCCGCCCGCCGACCAGCGCGCCGCCTGAGCGATTGCCCCGGCGTGCCCTCGCCGTCGCAACCCACACATGCCGCCGCGACACGTCGGCAGGTCGTGTGCAATCTCTGGTCGCTCCGGTCAGCCGGTGTTGTTTCGGGCCGTCGTCGCCCGGGTCCGTCGCGAATGCCGCGTGCCGCACCAGCCAGTGGTCCGCCCCCTGGCCCGCGTCGCCTGCATTCGCGCTCCCACCGAAAACCGCCGCGCTCTCGTGGCTGGAACGCCACGCCGCCGCGGAATGGAAGCGTTCCTCCCCCCCGAGCCATGCGTGGCGGAAGTGAGGAAGCGGTTGGGCGTCGCGTGGTTGCAGTTGGGGGGGACAGCCAATCCCGCACGGGCCGGAGTGTGCCGAAACCACCCCGGCGTGATAGACTCAAGAGGCTCGCCGCGGGCTGTCGCGGTCTCTCTTTCCCGGATCGAGTTGCGCCGATGACCCCCCGCGAAGAACGTGCCCTCGCCGGCACCCGCCGGCACTTTCTGCAACAGTCCCAGTTGGGCCTCGGGGCGCTCGCCATGACTGCCCTGCGGGGGCCACTCGCCTCTGCCGGGGTCTCCGCCGCCACCAACCCCCTGGCCCCCAGGCAGCCACCGCTCCCCGCCAAGGCCAAGCGGGTCATTTACATCGAGCTGGCCGGGGCCCCCCCGCAGCAGGAACTCTTCGACTACAAGCCCGAGCTCGTCAAGCGGAACATGGAGCCGTGCCCCGACGAACTGCTGCAGGGGCAGCGGTTCGCGTTCATCAAGGGGCACCCCAAGCTGCTCGGCACTCCGTACAAGTTCACCCAGCAGGGGTCCGCCGGGACGTGGATGAGCGAACTGCTCCCCAACCTCGGGACCGTCGCCGACGAACTGACCGTCATCCGCTCGATGCACACCGATCAGTTCAACCACGCCCCCGCCGACCTGTACATGTTCACGGGGAATCCCCGCTTCGGCAGCGCGTCGATGGGCTCGTGGATCACCTATGGATTGGGGACCGAGAACGCCGACCTGCCCGGGTTTGTCGTGCTCATCAGTGGCGGGTCCGACCCGACCGGGGGCAAGTCGTGCTGGGGCAGCGGCTTCCTCCCCTCGGTCTTCCAGGGGGTGCAGTGCCGCAGCTCGGGTGAGCCCATTCTCTACGTCGGCGACCCGCCCGGCATGAAGCGGGCCACCCGCCGCCGCAGTCTCGACGCGTTGCAAAAGCTGAACCAGGGGGAACTCAACCAGTTCGGCGACCCCGAGACCGCCACCCGCATCAGCCAGTACGAACTCGCCTTCCGGATGCAGACCGCCGTCCCCGAGGTCATGGACATCTCCCGCGAGCCAAAGCATGTGCTCGAACTCTACGGTGCGACCCCGGGCCAGGGGAACTTCGCCAACAACTGCCTCCTCGCCCGTCGGCTGGTCGAGCAGGGGGTCCGGTATGTGCAACTGTTCGATTGGGGCTGGGACATTCACGGCACTGGGCCGGGCGATGACATCATGACCGCCCTGCCACGCAAGACCCGCGATGTCGACCGCCCCCTCGCCGGGCTGATCAAAGACCTGGCCCAGCGCGGCCTGCTCGATGAAACTCTCATCGTCTGCGGCGGTGAATTCGGCCGCACCAGCATGAACGAAGCCCGCGGCGGTTCGACCTTCCTCGGTCGCGACCACCATCCGCACTGCTTCTGCCTGTGGATGGCCGGCGGGGGGATCAAGCGCGGCTTCAACTTCGGTCAGACCGACGACTTTGGCTACAAGGTGGCCGAAAACCAGGTCGAAGTCCACGACATCCAGCACACCATCCTGCACCTCCT
>CAIUHT010000468.1 GCA_903898975.1 uncultured Planctomycetaceae bacterium | reverse complement strand
TGGGCCGCCTGATGACTGGCAGACGCCGTTGGGACGACTGTCGCTTGCGACTCGAATGCTGCGCCGTGGGGGGAGTGGGGGGGGAAATTGGGGTCGACCCGAATCAGGGCCTGCAGCGTGCATGGCAGCGAACTCGCAGAGCAGACTGCTTAGCCTGGTACCGGAACGCTCTTCAGGGGTGCCACCGCTCCAGGGAGGTCGGCCTGATTGCCTCGGGCGACGCTGACACTGAGGGCCTGGGGCGTTGGCGCCGGAGGGTTACTTGCAGGTGAACGCCGGCGTGTCGGGGGTCTCTGAAAGCCACCTTGATTTCGATTTTCTATAACGCTTGGTCGATCGCTGCCAACAAAAAACGGAGGACCGGCAACAGGGGGCGCTGCTGCCGGCCTCCGATCCGGGGGGGATCACACGACCACACCCCGGCCTTCGCCCCGGTCTTCCGACCGGAGCATTTCAGGTGGACTGTACGGTCGCGGGAACCATTCGCCGCCGTGCCTGGCGACGCCGCAGCCAGAGGCAGACGCCGACCGCCGGGAGCATCAGCAGGGCGGAAGAGGGTTCGGGCGACATGACTGACTGCAGTTCGAGCTTGGCGTCAGAGATGAGGCCATTGTGGCCAACAGTGCCCTGGACATCGAACCAGAGTTCCGCTGGCCGGTTGGCCGGGATGTAGGAGAGCGAGGGAGCCCCCCAGGTGCTCGTCAGAACGTCGAGGGGCAAGGGGGTGGGGTCGAAGATGTGTGCCTTGACCTGCGACGGAGCGACCAGTGCCCGCCGGGGGGCATTGGTGATGCTGTCGAGATCGACCGAGGTGTAGTGACCATCGGACTGAAGGTGCTTGAGCTGAAACTGCAGGGTAAAGTTGGTCATCGGGGATGTGCCAGCATCGAGTTGGATCCAGACCAACCCGGGGACTGGCTCGCCGAGGCGGACGCGAGCGTAGGCGGGAACTCCCGTCGACGCGGAATATGTGAAGAGGTGATCGCCAACGGTTTGTGCCTGGTTCGTCTGCCAGGTGTTGAACCCGATTTCGATGAAGGTAGCCGAGGCCAGACCAGGCAGGGCGGTGAGGAGCAACAGCGCGGAAGTCAGTTGAGCGAGAAGACGTTTCATGGTTGGGCAGCGAAGTCTGAGGTGGGAGACCGGAGAAGAGTGAAACAAGCTGGCTGCCGGGAGGTGGGCGAAAAACTAGCCGGTCAAACGCGCCCGACATTCCGCCGCTGGCAGCCCCAGGCGAAGCGGACGTGGACCGGTGAAGCGATGGAGGAGCAGGAGCAGGTGTCCCCTGTTCCCGTGGCGAAGGCGCGACGATGGCCCCAGACAGGCGGGACGCACACTCAAGGCGGCGCCCCGCCCGGCAGGCGGGAGACCCTCTCCAGGCACCCTCCCGCGAACTCACGCCGGAGGGGCGTCAGCGGGGGAGCGGGTCGTCTTTCGGTAGCGAACCAGGGCCAGTCCACCCGCCGCAAGGGCGCTCAACAGCCAGGTTGAGGGTTCGGGGACCGGGGTCTGAAAGAAGGTGTTTGAGATTGTCCCTAGTTCGGCCCCGCTGCTCTCATTAATCGTGTTGCGGACGAAGAACAGTGTTCGGCCGGCGAAATACTCCGGTCCACCGACGCCTCCATTGATGCTTGACAGCTCGGCAAAAGAGTTGTTTGGATCCGACATATCGCCTTGGGAATCGAACAGGCCCGTCACAACACTGCTGGCAAGGAGGCTTGAGTTATCCGAGTCAGACTTCGCGGCGAAAACCACCATCGATCCAAACAGGACTTCGACGGAATAATCGAGTGTGTGCATCGTGCTCGTGCACCAAGCCTCCGATTTCCACTTTGTGCGAGTTCGAATCGAGATCCTCGGTGATTGTGACTGTTGCTGATCCCAGGCCGCCGTCATAAGAGAGCAGCGTAAATCGCTTGTCACCCACTTCAATGGGATTGTTCAACCAGGCGGAGATGGTTCCGGCCTGAGCCTTCGGCGCAGCAAGTGCTCCAAGAAACGCGACGGCGAGAATCGACAGATGGTGACGTAGCCGCATCGACAGACTCCTGTGAAAGTGAAGGTGCGCAACAGATCGCGAGCCCGACTCCGCAACAGCCAAGATCCGTGCATGACACGAGGCCTCGAAACCGCTCCAAGGCGGCACTCTCGCGTGCTCCGCAGCACGATTGATTAGGATGTGCCTGGATCGTTATGGATTTTGGACGTCGGGGAATCGTGGCCGACGCGAACTATTCTTGGGTCCCTATTCGGGATGACCATCAGGGAAGAGCCGGCGTTACTGTTGCGTTACACCCAGACAGGAGTCGTCGGCCGGATCAACGGCTGCTCGGTATTTGGAGTTCGTGCCATGCAAAAAACAGTCGCTCGATCTGAAAGGATTCCGCGGCAGCAGTGCTAAGTCTTTTCCGCGATTTCGCACACGGTTTTCTAGTGTCTGCAATCGGTTGATGACCGCATCTGGAAGTCAGGCGGAGGAGTGGTCAGCAGCCTGACGCGAGGTGGCCAACATGGGTCAAACTGGCCCCGCCGGCGCACGAACCCACCATAATGCATCTCGCGGACCGACGAAGCGTTCCGGACCCATCCTGTTGAAGAGTCAAGGAAGCGAGCACGATCGGCTCAATCGAGGCCTTGGGCGTCCGCCAATTGGTTCCTTGCTGTGCGGGCCGTTGCGTTAAAAGACGCGTCATGCGGAGTGGAAATTGGACCGCAGACTGGATGGAATCGCACAATTGCTTATCAGGAACTGGCCACACACCAGCTGTCGGTCCTGCCCCCTGAGGGGGTGAGGGGGACAGTGCCAGGCGGCCAGGGCGTATCGAGTGCTCGACGAGTCGCTTGTGGCGGGATCTCGAACCGTGGCTGCCCCACCTTTGGACACCAGGCTTGCTGGCTGTGTGGCAGCGACCGGTCAGACGCTGAGAATTCCCAGAAAGAAAACAACACCGGCCCGCGCGAGTTGTCTCGTGGGGCCGGTGTTGTTTTGATTCGGGACATCAGGTTGGCGGACCAACCTGGCGGTGTCGCTCCGAAACCCTATCGGTCGTCGCCCGACTGGCTCCAGGGGACCAGGGGAGCCCGCACGCCCGGGCGACGGTTCGGCCCGGCCAGGACTCCCTGCAGCGACCGCTTGGGCGTTCGCCCCAGGGCTCGCGCCATCCGCTTCACCACCTCTTCCTGGTCGTCCATCGACAACTCGGCGTAGATGGGGAGTGCCAGCACTTCTGCCGCCGCCTGCTCGGCGTGGGGCAGGCTCCCCGCCTTGTACCCCAGCGAGGCAAAGCAGGTCTGCAGGTGCAGGGGCTTGGGATAGTAAATCGCGCAGCCAACTTTCTGCTCACGCAGGGACTTCAGCACCGCGTCCCGCCGGCCTTCCTTGATCCGCACGCAATACTGGTTGTACACATGCCGACGGCCGGGCAGCACCACGGGCAGCTCCACCGCGTCCAGGAGGTTGTACTCCTGGAAGAGAACCGCGTACCGGCGGGCGTTCCGCTGCCGGGCTGTCGTCCACTGATCGAGCGAACGCAGCTTGACTCGCAGCACCGCCGCCTGCAGGGCGTCCAACCGGCTGTTGAGACCCACCTCGACATGCTCGTACGTCCCGGCATCGCCATGCACCCGCAGGCGGCGGAGACGCTGGGCCAGGTCGGGGTCGTCGGTGGTCATCAGGCCGCCGTCCCCCGCACCCCCCAGGTTCTTCGTCGGGAAAAAACTGAAGCAGCCCGCGGTACCCAGCACCCCGGCCCGCCGTCCCTGGTACTCCGCGCCAATCGCCTGGCAGGCATCTTCCACCACGTGCAGACCGTGGCGGGTGGCGGTTCGGCTGAGGGGCTCCATCTCGGCCGTCTGGCCAAACAGGTGCACGGGCATCAGCGCCTTCGTGCGGGGAGTGATGGCGGCCTCCGCAGCCCGCGGATCGATGTTGAAGCTGACCGGGTCGATGTCGACAAAGACCGGTTTTGCCCCCACCCGGGCAATGCTGCTGCCCGTGGCGAAGAACGTGAACGGGCTGGTGACGACTTCATCGCCCGCCCCGACGTTCAGCGCCTGCAGCGCCAGCAGCAGGGCGTCGGTCCCCGAGGCACACCCAATCGAGTGCCGGGCGTCGCAGTAGTGCCCCACTTCGGTCTCGAACGAGGCGACTTCTTCGCCCAGCACGAATTTTTGTTCGGCGAACACCCGGTTGACCGCCGACAGCACATCGGCCGCGATGGTGTGGTGCTGCGCCACCAGGTCGATCAGCGGGATGTTCCGCGGAGTGGCAGCCTCGGATTCGGGCAGACGGTCGGCAATCATCGGCGATTCCCTTCGCACGAGGAGCGGTGGTGGAGAGGGGCGAAGGCGGGGGGGCTGCCACGCGCTCCATCCTGGAGGGGGCGTGGACCCCGGCCTCAGCCCGGCCCGGGGAGAGCGGGCGGGGGACCTTACTTGTCTCTCCGCTGGCATGTCAATTGCGATTTGCCCCGACGCGCGGTTCAGTTTTTACCAAGGCTCCCTCGCCCGGCCACTCGGTGCGACGGGGACTGCTCTCAACCTGGCCAGTGCCGGGCCGCTGCATCCGTCGGCGGCAGGAATCCTGGCGAAACGCCCAATTCAGGCCAAATCGGCCCAAGAATGGGGCCAGCAGCCTGAAACGACAACCAGCGACCGAACGCAGCGCGAGGGCTCTCCCGACGTAAGCCAGCCGTGGGGAAGGGCCGTCCAGCTTCGCGGACCAGCATTCCAAACCAGACCGTGTTCATCGCGGAGACCGGCCATTCGACCCAGGGGCCGGAGGGGTCGCGCTGATCAGCGAAGCTGAGCATTCAGCCTGCAGTGCCAGACTGACTTGTCAGCCTGAATGGGCGACTTGGGTGGTCTAGGCGAGCGGGGCGAGATTCAGCCGCTGCCGCCACTGGTCGAGTTGTTGCCGAACTGCCCCGGCCCCCCCCGAGCCGAAGCTGGTCAGGGCCCGCACGGCGTTGGCGACGCCCAGCACCCCGGCGACGCCCGCCTCGATCGCCGGGCAGGCGGTCTGCAATTCGCTCAGCGACAAGTCGCCAAGTCGGCAGCCACGCGTCTCGCACAGACGCACCAGCTTGCCCACCGTCTCGTGGCCGGTCCGCATGGGTACGCCGCGGCCTATGAGATATTCCATCAGCACGGTGGCGTCGAGGAAGCCCTCTTCCAGCCGGGCGGCGATCCGTTCCCGCTGCAGCGTGGCCCCCAGCACCACGGCGGGGGCCAGTTCCAGACAGGCGACGGTGGTGTCGAGCGCGTCGAACACCGCGAGCTTGTCTTCCTGCAGGTCGCGGTTGTAAGCCAGGGGCAGTCCCTTCACCAGCGTCAGCAGCCGGGCGGGGGAGGTGAGCACCCGGGCCGCCTTGCCCCGGATCAGCTCCAGCACATCGGGGTTACGCTTCTGGGGCATGATGGAACTGCCCGTGGTGTAGGCGTCGGGGAGCTTGAGGAACCCAAACTCGGTGGTGCACCAGAGGATCCACTCTTCGGCCCAGGTGGCGAGGTGGGCGGCGATCTGCGCCAGGGCCGAGCAGAACTCGATGAGAAAGTCGCGGTCGCTCGAGACGTCGAGGCTGTTGGCCGCCGGGTGGCTGAACCCCAGCAACTCGGCGGTCAGGAACCGATCGATCGGCAGCGAAGTGCCCGCCAGGGCGGCTGCCCCGAGAGGCGAGACATTGACGCGGCGCCGGCAGTCGGCCAGCCGCTCGCGGTCGCGGGCCAGCTTCTCGCAATAGCAGAGCCAGTAATGCGGCGCCATCACCGGTTGGGCCCGCTGCAGGTGGGTGTACCCGGGCAGAATGACATCGAGGTCGTCGGTCGAGCGTTCGACAAATGCCACCTGCAGGTCGTGCAGCAAACCATCGAGCAGGTCGATGGCGTCACGGACGTAGAGCTTGAGGTCGGTCGCGACCTGATCATTCCGGCTGCGCCCCGTGTGCAGCTTTCGCCCCACATCGCCCAGCCGGGCGATGAGCGCCGTCTCGACGTGCATGTGGATGTCTTCGAGGGCGGTGTCGAAGGGGAGTTCCCCGCGGCCGATCTCGCCCGCGATCTCGTCGAGAGCCCGGCAGAGCTGCTCGGCCTCGCTGGCGGTGATCAGTCCGACCTGGGCGAGCATCCGGGCGTGGGCCTGAGAGCCGCGGATATCGACCGCCGCAAGGCGGGCATCAAAGCTGATCGATTCGGTGAACCGCTCGACCCGCGGGTCGGTGGCTTGCGAAAAACGTCCACCCCAGGCTTTCGACACGAACAGGACCTCTAAGAACGGTGAATCGGCAGGAACGGTGAATGAGCTGGAACGCTGGATGGAGGCCGGGTGCAGCGCCGCACACCGGCAGGAGTGGCAACCTGCCGCGCTCAGCGGAGATGGCTGACCCGAAGCACGCGGGGCCACACGAGCGAACCGGGCAGCCCTGCCGCGCGGTTACCAGAATATCGCGGGGCGGGGTTCGCGTGCAGCCTTGCCAGTTCGAGGTGGTGCAAAGTGCCGACCTGGAGGGCTGGGAGGAAGCTTGCGAGGCGCGAGGGAACGGGGCTCCGAGGAGACCGGGGCCGCCGTGTTCTATTGCTAAGGTGCCGGGGCGCGGGCTAACGAGGCGTCGGGGCGAGCAGGCGCCGGGTCTGAGCGAGCACCTCGGCCGAGGCGGGATACACCAGTGGCACTGGGTTGGCTTCGTTCAGCACGGTCACACGAAAATCGCGACGGAAAGGGCTGAGCGGCAAGAGCAGCCCGGTGCGGGTCTCTTCGGCCAAGGGGGGCGGGAGATTGGGGATGCGAATCCGGGCCCCTGGTTCGAGTCCCCCCTTCAAGACCTGGTCGACCACCACATGCTGCGATTCGTTCGATTCCCGGTGGGCGACCACCAGTTCGTCGGCACGCTCGAATTGCAGCGGGCTGAGCACGACCGGATTCGACTGCCAGAGGGCGAGGCCCCAGAGGGCCAGCGTCAGCCCCGCCATCAGCAGGCTGGCGAGCCGGAGGAACCCGGGCCGGCGTGGCTCGGTGGCCGCCTCGTGAGCTACAGGGGAGGGGGCGGATTGACCGGTTGCAGTGCCGGGCAACGGACTGGGCAAGGTCTTGGGCACAGTGCTGGTCGCAGTCGCTGGCGGGCGGGAAGCCGAGGGAGTCATGCACAGGGCCTGCGGCAAAGTGAGTTGGGCGCGAGAGGTGGCAAGTGAGGCTACGACAGCTGGGCGGGGCCACGGGGGGGCGCCAGTGGCAAAGTCACGACACCCGGGCTTTGGCAACAGGAGGAGGAAGCGGTGATGAGCGTCGCCCGGTCGGTCGAGAGTCCCGACGAGCCATGCGGGGCCACCTGGGAGTGGGCCCCAGATCGGGTTCCTGGGGAGCCGGCCTGGTCGCGTTAGAACGCGTGCTTCAGGTCGATCTGGTAGTCGGTGTCGAACGCCTGTTCGAAGCGATAGATGTCGGAGAAGTCGGCGAGGGTGTCGCGGTCGGTCTTCCGCATGTCACCCCGTTCGACCATCTCGAAGACCATGTGGCCAATGTCGACAGTCGAGCGGATGCCCCAACTCTTGAAGACGGCGAGCGTCATGAGGCCGAACTGATCGAGGGCCAGCTTGCGAACGCCCTCCAGCAGTTCCTGCCCCGAGATGTGGGCTCCCTCGTCGCTCCCTTCCTCGGCGGCGCGGCGGCCCAGCCGACGCTGTGTCAGCTCCAGGGCCAGGATCAGAAAGGTGTAGGCCGCCGGGTGATACTTCAACTGCGGCGGAGCACTCTGACTGCTGAGATTCATAACCGCTGTGCGGGGTCACGAGGCTGGCGGGATGGCGGTGGCCACCGACTGGTCGACCCTGACCAACACCCCGCACCTCTTCTTTAGATACCCCCGATCCCGGGGGAACGCAAGCCCAGCGTCGCCGCCCCTCGCGCAGATCGCCCTGTCGCAGGGAGTGCTTCGTCCCGGCCAGTCACTGCGGCATTCTTCCGCTCAGGTGACGGATATTAGACCAATTAGACCCCGGGAGGACGCCCGTTTTCGCGGGTTGTTCCCCCCGGGTCTGTCTCCCGCCCGGGCCCGAGAAAGCCCCTCCTCGTTCGCCTGCAAAAGGCAGTGTCGTAACCGGTTTCGCGGGGAGCGAGGACCGCCTGTTCCCGCCGCCCGACCGGCGTGGCTGGTGCCGGGCAGGGCGTTATACTGCCGACGCGGCATGTCGGCCCGCGACACTCCAGCTGGGTTGGCCCGGCAACCTGGTTCCCGGCCGGTTCCTCGACTTCGCGGGTTCACAAGCCGCTGGTGGCTGGTCTCGAGAGTACGGGTGCCGGCAGCGATCAACTGACCTCAGCCGCTGTTGATTCCGTGCCATGACAATCGGCAAAATACCATATAACCATCAGTAAGGTCGTCAGGTAAGGTGACGGATGAAAAAACAATCCCCCCTCCGGGCAGGGGGGTATCGCGATACTCCGCCATCATTAACCATG
>CAIUHT010000467.1 GCA_903898975.1 uncultured Planctomycetaceae bacterium | reverse complement strand
TGGCCGTCAGGGTCCCCTCGAAGCCGGTCAGACAGCCCAGCCGCCAGGGTCGCCACACGGTGTGATCTCGCCCGTCCGCAACCTGCCGAACGGTCTCTGTCTTGTCTTGCTACACCAGGTGGCACGATCACGAATGGCTGCTGGTGCGATGCTTCGCAAGGTGCTGCCCAGTTCGGCAACCTGTCCTGACAGCAGCAGTCCCCCCCGCCCACAGTGGCCAACGGTGGCCAAATCTTCCCGTGGGCGATATTCTCGCCGCATGCCTGTCGATTGGAATGCCCTCGCCGACCTGATTCGGCGACACCAGAAGTTCGTTCTCACCACGCACGTGCGTCCCGACCCCGATGCGCTTGGTTCGCAACTCGGGTTCGCCGGACTGCTCGAGCACCTGGGCAAAGAGGTGAGGATTGCGAACGCCTCGTCGGTTCCCAGCCGGCTGCAGTTCATCGACCCGCACCGCCGCTGCGAGCAGTACCCCTCGCAGGTCTGCGAGCAGACCGTGCTCGAAGCCGATGTGCATGTGATTCTCGACACCAGTGCCTGGGTGCAGCTGGCCGAGTTGGGAAAGCCTTTCAAAAAGAGCCCCGCGGTCAAGGTCGTGATCGATCATCACGCAAGTTCCGACCAACTGGGGGCGATTGAGTTCAAGCAGGTCGAGGCCGAGGCGACGGGAGCGATGGTCTTCGACCTCGCCGAAAGCCAGGGCTGGCCCATCAACCGCGACATGGCCCGCGCCCTGTACTGTGCGATTGCGACCGACACGGGCTGGTTTCGCTTTCCATCGGTGACCAGCGAGACAATGCGGCGGGCGGCGCGGCTGATTGACTTGGGAGCCGAGCCTGCGGTACTGTACAACCTGCTGCATGAGCAGAATTCGCTGGGTCGGACCCGCCTGGCCGGTCGCTGCCTCACGCGTATGATGGTGGACGCGGGCGGCCGCCTGGCCTGGACCTCGGTCTCGCTGGTCGACTACCGCGAGACCGGCGCCGACGCCACCGAAACCGACGATCTGGTCAATGAGTGCCTCAAGCTCGCCGGTGTTGAGGCGGCGTTCATCCTGATCGAGCAGCCCAACGGCAACGTGAAGGCCAGTCTAAGGTGCCGCAGTCATCTCGATGTCGCGGTGGTCGCCGAGCAATTCGGCGGTGGCGGGCACCGGCAGGCGTCGGGAGCGACCGTTCCCGGACCAATGGCTGAAGCGCAGCAGAAGATCGTCACCGCCATGAAGAAGCTGTTTCCCGCCTGAGTCATCCCCTGGTCCGCCCTCTCCCGCGCTAGCCTCCCCCCCTCCCACCCGCTCGCCGCAGCTCGCACTCCTTCCGCTCAACACAAGAGACAGAATCCTGAGGTCTGATGGCCGAGGCCCGAACCCGTGGCCCGCTCCTTCGAGAGCCTTGGTCGCCTCGACGACAGGCTTCCTACGTAACAATCACAGGCAGTCACCTTGTGTCCGACCGCCACTGCACCAGCCAGTCAACGTTCGATACACAGGCAAGATCTGACCGTTCCCTTCCTCGCAGCAAGCTTTTCCTTCGACTTTTCTGACCCCTCCCGGACGATGCGCCGTTCTGCGTTCCTTGGGTCCGCGTGGACCGAGGCGAACGCGTTTCGGCCGGGGCCATTTCGCGAGTCTGTCGCATGAGCCATCCCCAGCCAGCGCCCGACGGTCCCGTCGGTGACTTCCTGAAGGCGGAGGAACCCCGCCGCGATTTCATGACCCAGGCCGCCGCCATTGTGACCGGCGCCGCGCTGGGTGTGGTCCCTCTCGCCGCAGGGGTCGGGGTGTTTCTCGATCCGCTCCGGCAACGGTCGGCGAAGTCGGGCGGCGGGAAGGATAGCCAGGGCTTTCTCAAGGTCGGACTGGTGGACGCCTTGACCGTCGGGGGGGCTCCCCGCCGGTTCGAGGTGATTGACGACCAGGTCGATGCCTGGAACATGTTCCCCAAGCAGCCAATCGGCGCGGTTTACCTGCTGCGGACCGGTGACGCCGAGGTGCGGGCCTTCAACGTGAAGTGCCCCCACGCCGGTTGCTCGGTCGACTTCAAGTCGGAAGCCGGGTGCTACCAGTGCCCCTGTCACGACAGCAGTTTTCAGGCGAACGATGGCAAGATTCTGAACCCCAACAGCCCCAGTCCGCGGGGACTGGATGAACTGCTCGTCGAAGTCCGCCCCGGCTCGGGTGGATCCGAAATCTGGGTCCAGTACCTCGACTTCCAGCCTGGAACCAGCCACAAGGTGCCCGAAGCATGAATGCCCTCTGGAACTGGCTCGACAGTCGCACCGGCATCAAAGAGGTGCTCCACGAAACACTCTACGAGCGGATCCCCGGCGGGGCCCGCTGGCGGTACGTGTGGGGCAGCACCCTGGTCTTCGCCTTCAGCGTGCAGGTCATCACCGGCCTGTTCCTGTGGATGGCCTACAGCCCCAGTTCGACCACCGCCTGGGAGAGCGTTGACTACATCACCCACGAGATGCAGTTCGGGTGGTTGCTCCGCGGGCTGCACCACTTTATGGCCCAGGCCATGGTCGTGCTGCTGGCCATACACCTCATGCAGGTCATCATCGACGGGGCGTACAAGGCCCCCCGCGAGGTCAACTTCTGGCTCGGCTTGATCCTCATGCAGATTGTGCTGGGGCTCTCGCTCACCGGGTACCTGCTCCCCTGGGATCAGAAGGGCTACTGGGCCACCCAGGTCGCCACCAAGCTGATGACACTGGTCCCCGTTGTGGGGACAAAACTGCAACGCCTGGTGGTCGGTGGTCCCAGCTACGGGCATCACACCCTCACCCGCTTCTTCGCCATGCACGCCGGGGTTCTCCCCGCCCTGCTGGTTGGGTTCCTGGCGCTGCACATTGCGGTCTTCCGTCGGCACGGCATCACCCCGGCCAACCCGCTGTATCGTAAAGACAGCATGTTCTGGCCTGACCAGGTCCTCAAAGACGCGGTCGCCTGCCTGGGCGTGCTGATGGTGGTGCTGCTGCTCACCATCTTCGCCGGAGCCGAGTTGGGGGCCCCAGCCGACCCCGCCCAACCGTATGCTGCCGCCCGACCCGAGTGGTACTTCCTGTTCCTGTTT
>CAIUHT010000466.1 GCA_903898975.1 uncultured Planctomycetaceae bacterium | reverse complement strand
TGGTGGCCCTGTTGAATTCGCCTGAAGATTTCTCGCGGCATCATGCCCGGCGGGTGCTGAAGGAGCGGGGAGCGGCTGAGGTACTGCCCGCATTGACCGCGCAGATCGCCAGCCTTAAACCCGGCTCGCCCAGCCTGGAGCACGACCGGCTGGAGGCCCTGTGGACGTTCCAGGCGCTCGAGACACCGAATGCCGAGTTGCTGGCGGCGGTCTTGCGGTCGCCCGACCCGCGGGCGCGGGCGGCCGCTGTGCGGGTGCTGTCGGCGTGGTCCGACCGGGTTCCCGATCCGCTGGGGGCCCTGGCTGTCGCCGTCGGGGATGATCATCCCCGGGTCAGGCTGGAAGCGGTCCGGGCACTGGCGGCACTGCCCCAGCCCGCCGCGGCGGAATTGGCCCTGCGGGCACTCGACCGGCCCCTCGATGCCAATCTCGATTTTGCTTTGTGGCAGGCGTGTCGCGACCTGCAGCCGCACTGGCTCCCCGCCTTGCAGCGGGGCGACCCGGTGTTTGGTGGGGATGTCTCCCGGCTGACGTTCGCGCTGAACGCGGTGGGCTCGCCCGCGGTGGTGGCGCCGCTTGTTGGTTTGCTGAAGCAGGGGCGGGTGGGAGAGCGCGAGGAAGAGCAGGTTCTGACGTTGCTGGCCGCCCTGGGGGGACCCGACGAATTGCGGCTGGTACTCGACCTGGCCCTGGACGAGCAGTCGAAGGTCGCGGGGCGACCCGCGCTGCTGGCGAAACTGGTCGGGGCCTTGGCCGATGCCGCAACTCGGCGGCGGGTGATTCCCGCGGGCGCGCTGGATGGGCTGGGGCGATTGCTGGGCAAGTCGCCCGCGCTCGACGACGCGGTCTGTCGGGCGGCGGCCGCCTGGAAGGTGGAGAGCCTGAGGCCAGCCATGCTGGCCCTCGCCCGGGCCAATCAGGCCGCCAGTCCCGCCGCGATGCTGGCGGTCGCGAGCCTCGGGGGAGAGCAGGGGATCGCCGTGCTGGAAGAATTGGCCTCCGGAGAACTTCCCCTGGTGGGGCGGATTACGGCGGTGCAGGGGCTGCTGTCGCTCGATCCGCAGCGGGGGGCCAAGCAGGCGGTCGCGGTGTTGAGTCGGTTGCGTCCGGGGGAAGATCCCACGCCGCTGTACACCGCCCTGTGGCAGTCGAAGTCTGGCCCCGAGGCGTTGCAGCAGGCGCTGGAGGGGGTGCGGCTTCCGCCCGATGCCGCCAAGGTGGGAATTCGCACAGCCCGCATTGCGGGGCGCGACTTGTCGGCAGTGATGGCGTCGCTGACCAGTGCGGGGGGGCTGAATGCGCCGCTGACCGAGGTTCCCGCGGCCGAGTTGCAGCGGCTGGTGGCGAAAGTCGCCGAGCAGGGGAACGCCGCCCGGGGTGAGGTGGTCTTCCGGCGGGCGGAAACGTTGTGCCTGCGGTGCCACGCCATCTCGGGGGCCGGAGGGCAGGTGGGGCCCGACATGACCAGCCTGGGGGCCAGTGCCCAGGTCGATTACCTGATTGAGTCGCTCTTGTTGCCGAACAAGGCGATTAAAGAAAACTACCACAGCCTGGTGGTCGAGACGAATGCGGGCAAGGTCCTGACGGGGGTCAAGATCCGCGAGAATTCGAACGAACTGGTGCTGCGGGACGCGGAGGATCGGGAAGTGAGCATCCCGATTTCCGAGATCGCCGAACGGGTGAATGGGGGCTCGATCATGCCGGCCGGGCTGACCGACAACCTGACCGAGGCCGAGTTCATCGATCTCGTGAAGTTCCTGTCGGAACTGGGCAAGCTGGGGCCCTACGCTCCAAGCACCGCCCGGGTGGCACGTCGGTGGCAGGCACTTGATCCCCAGACACCCGGCCTGTCGGACCTGCTGATCGCCGCACCGGCGACCGTGGTGACCCGGGACGATCTGAACTGGGGGCCGGCCTATTCGCGGGTGTCGGGCGATCTGCCAGTCAGTGATCTGCCCGTGGTGGTCTACCCGATTGGGGGAGTGAAGGCGAGTTTCGCCCGGACCGAGATCGAGGTGACGACCGGGGGAGCCGTGCTCCTGAAGTGGAACGATGTCGGTGGGCTGACGTTGTGGGTCGACGGCAAGCCGGTCCCCATGGAGCCGGTCACCCGGCTTGAACTGACGCCTGGCCGTCACTCGGTGGTGGTCCGACTGGAGCGGGCCAATCGGACCGGAGAACTGCGAGTGGAATTGGGAGATGCTCCCGATTCCCCTGCCCAGGCACGGTTCGCGGCGGGGAAATGAGTGGGCGCAACGGCGACTCTGCTGGGTCTGGTGCGGCACTGTGACGTCCCTTCGCCCAGTTCTCGGATCGAGCGGCCACTGACACGCTCTGGATGCGCGCTTCTGCGAGTGGGGAGGGCGGTTCCTCTGCCGTCTGGCGCAATCGGACGGGAAAGCGATTGCAGCGGGGGGGTCGCATGGTGGGGACAGCAGCGGCAAGCTCCCCAGGGTCCCCCGCTCACCCCGTTTGACACTCATGCTCGCGGTGGGGGTGGCATCCTCTTGACCGTGGGAAGGAAAGAGCGATACAAGCCCCGCCCGTGGGAGGACGCGGGTTGGGCTGGTGTGCCAAATGGCCTGCCAGGTGTTTCCCGACTGCCGACGGAAATCCAAGAGACGGAAATCCAAGAGTCTGGGGAACGACATGCGGTGGAACCGCTTCGCAGGCAGCCTGTCGAGTTTGGCGTCGAAAACAGCCGCGGTACGGTTGCGTCGGCTGTGGTCGGTGCCGCTGTGGCTGGGGCTGACGCTGGGCCAGGTTGGCTGTGAGACAGCGGGCTGGAACGGCCGGCTGCTGGAGGCGTTGGCGGGGTCTTCGAACCACGACGCGGAATTGGAAGAGCGGCATCGGTCGGCGTACGTGCAGCATCGCACCCGGTCCGACCTCTACTGGCTGCTGGGGCATCGGATCGAAACGGGCATGACGGTCGCCGAGGTCGCGGTCGTGCTGGGGGAGCGGGGAGAGAAAGAACCCCGGGGGCAATGGGTGCGGCAGGGTGACTTTCGAATTGACGACGAGATTTATCGGTACGGGCCCGATTCGGAGGGGCAAAGCGTCTACCTGGTCTATCGGGAAGGCCGGCTCGTGAATCACAATCGCGAAGATTTCACGCGTAAGAATCGATTGGTCGGCAAGTCGTCTGAGTAAGCGGGCTGCGGCTGGTTTGGCCCCCAGCGTGGCTGGCCCGCAGAGGTGGGTGTGGGGCGCGACCGGCTGACTGCTGGGGTGGCTGCCGGGGTCCCAGCCCGGTTGGACTGCCACCCTGGTGGAATGGGACGGCTGAGCTGGGGGACCCGAGACCGGCGGGAGGAATCCTGGGAGGGAGAATTGATCCGCCCTGGCGGAACCTGCGTTGCAGGTCTTGAGAATGGCAGGCTACGATACCTCCGTCTTCGGCTCGCAATGACGGTCTATGAGGAGCAATGATGGAGATTTCCAGGATCGCGGACCTGTTTCAGCGGGCCACGCAAGAGATTGGCAAGGTGTTGGTTGGGCAACAGGAACTGGTCGAGGCCACGCTGATCGCCTTGTTTTGCGAAGGCAACGTCCTGATCGAGGGCGTTCCGGGGCTGGGCAAGACCCTGCTGGTGAGCACATTGTCCCGAGTGCTGCGTGTCGGTTTCAAACGCGTGCAGTTCACTCCCGACCTGATGCCCTCCGACCTGACGGGCCACTCGATTTTCGACATGTCGAGCCAGCAGTTTCGATTCATTCCGGGACCGATTTTCACCAATCTGCTGCTGGCGGACGAAATCAACCGGGCCCCGGCCAAGACACAGTCGGCGCTGTTG
>CAIUHT010000465.1 GCA_903898975.1 uncultured Planctomycetaceae bacterium | reverse complement strand
TTGATTGCGGGCTTTGCCGACCGGCGGGGGGGTGAGGCGGAGGCGTTTCAATACGGCAGTTGGCTGGTGGCGAACCTGCAGTTGCGGGAGCGGCCGGTGGAGAGCGGGTTTCCGCTCTGCTGGGACAACGTGTTCTACGAGAGCCGGTCGTTGGGTTACGTGGTGGCGACGCACCAGTCGGGGAGCGATGAGGGGCCGACTGTCTGGACGTGGTACTACCCGTATACGCCCGCCGACGGACCGGCGGTGCGGGAGGCCTTGCTGCGGGCCACGCGGGACGAACTGGCCGAGGTGGTGCTGACCGACCTGGAGCGGGCGCATCCGGACATCCGCGGGTTGGTCACCCGGCTCGACCTGTTTCGGTGGGGGCACGCGATGGTGTCGCCGCGGGTCGGGTTTGTGTTCAGCGAGGCCCGCCTGCAGGCGGCGCGACCCGACGGGTCGATTCACTTCGCCCACACCGACCTCAGTGGGGTGCCACTGTTTGAAGAGGCATTTGACCAGGGGATTCGCGCCGCGCAAGAGATTGTGGAGGCGCTGTCGTGACCGCGGGGGTGGTGCGCCGGTCGCCGTGGCTGTTCTCGGCCCGGCTTGATCTGTGCGCCTTCCTGGGGAGCGCGGTGGTGGCGTGGGTCTTGTTGGCGGTGGGGGCGCTGACGGGCTGGCTGCATCAGCCCGCCCCCGAGTGGCTGTGGATTGCGGCGGTGTTGCTGGTCGATGTGGCGCACGTTTACGCGACGGCGTTTCGCACGTACTTCGATCGGGTCGAGTGGCGGCGGCATTCCTGGCTGTATGGGCTGGTGCCAGTGCTGGCGTTTGGCCTGGGGGCGGCGCTCTATTCGGAAGGTCCCGCCGTATTCTGGCGGGTGCTGGCGTACCTGGCGGTCTTTCACTTCGTGAGGCAGCAGGCCGGGTGGGTGGCGCTGTATCGCGCGCGGGGGGGTGAGCGGGGTGGGTGGGGGGAGCTCATCGACTTCGCCGCGATCTACCTGGCGACACTCTACCCCCTCGCGTACTGGCACACGCATGACCGCCAGTTTGCGTGGTTCACCGCCGGTGACTTCACCCGGCTGCCAGGCTGGATCGAACCCGCCATGGCGGTTGGGTACTGGCTGGCGCTGCTGGCTTATGGAGTGCGGGCTGTCTATCGCGGGGTGACCGACGGGGCGTGGTGCCTGGGGAAGGATCTCGTGGTGGTGACGACGGCGATCTGCTGGTACGTCGGGATCATCACCTTCAATTCCGACTACGCCTTCACGGTGACCAACGTGCTGATCCATGGCATCCCGTACCTGGTGCTCATTGGCTGGTACCGCGAGCAGACCGGGGCGGAACGGATGGGAGGCGATCGGGACCTGGATGCGAGCCCTGTTGCACACGGTCGCCCGCGGCCCGTGGGTTGGCGACGCTGGGGGGTGTTGCTGGGGGTGGTGTGGGGGCTGGCGTTCGCGGAGGAGTTGTTGTGGGACTGCGGCGTCTGGCACGAGCGGCCCTGGCTGTTTGGTGCGTCGTGGAGCCTGGATGACTGGCAACCGTGGCTGGTCCCGCTGCTGGCGGTGCCGCAGGTGACGCATTATGTGCTGGATGGATTTATCTGGCGGCGTCGGCGGAATCCCGAGTTGGCCCGAGCCGTGGGGCCTCGGCTGGAGCCGAGCTGACCGCACGCTGGGCGTTCACGAGCGCGCGCTGGTGGGGCACTCCTCCGGCGAGATCAGGCACCACGTCGCAACCGGCAGCGGCGCAACCGGCAGCGTCGCGACCGGCAGCGTGCTGAACGCGACCCGGCTGTGTTGGCAAAACGCCCATCCATCCCAGGTTCACCAGGTTCCGGGGGGGAATGGGAAGAGCGGAGTGTGAGTGGCGGAACGGGAAGAGCGGGCCGGAACAACCAGCGGTCGGATGGTTTTGAGGGGAGAGTTGGCTGGGCTGGGGGCGCGACTGCGTTGTGGGAGAGTGCGTCGGGATCCGTCGGCGGGGAAATCGCGCTTTACGGAACTGGGGCGGTCTGGTATCGACCGGCCCTCAACATGGGGGCGATGGGGGCGACCACAGCCGTGGGGCCTCTAAGAGGCGCAGGTGGACCGCCGGGGAGACGCTCTCCCCCGATTCACCCCGCGTCGGACCAGGAAGGGAATTCCAGATGCTCGATCCGACACCGACAGATCCCGCAGGCCCGACGCCACACGCTGAAAGCCGGCGGGCGGTGTTGCGACGACTGGCGGGGCTGGGTTCGGCCTGGCTGGTCGGGCAGGGGGTGGTGCAGGGCCAGGAGCGGGGTGCCGGGCCCGACGAAAATGCCGCCCAGGCAGCCGGCACCGAGACGGCGGAACAGAGCGCCGGGGGACCGGTGGGCTGGACCGAGTTTCGCGGTCCGACGGGCCAGGGGCAGGTGCCGGTCGAGAGTCGGATTCCACTGCGGTGGTCGGAAAGCCAGAACGTCGCCTGGAAGGTTCCGGTGGTGGGCAAGGGGTGGTCGAGCCCGGTCATTGACCGCGGGACCATCTGGCTGACCACGGCCTCGACAGGAGGGCGGTCGTTGCGGGTGGTGGGGCTTGATGCCCAGACCGGCAAGTCGCGGGTCATTACCCCCGCGATTTTTGAAGTCGACCCGCGGGCGAAGGGACTGGCCCGCGCGGGGAATGCGGCACCCACCCCCGTGGTCGCGGGCGAGCGGGTGTTTGTGCACTTCGGCGCCCATGGCACAGCGTGCCTGGACCAGCGCGGGCAGGTGGTGTGGAAGCGGGTCGTTCCCTACTACCACCATCATGGCCCGGGGAACTCGCCCGTGCTGGTGGGGGACACCCTGGTGCTGGTGTGCGATGGCTTCACCGGTCCGTTCTTCGACAAGTACGAACGCGAGGGGGTGACCGCCCCGCAGTTTGTGATTGGCCTCGACGCCGACACGGGGGAGACGCGGTGGCAGACTCCACGCGATGGCAAGCACTCGTACGCGACCCCGCTGGCGGTGGACTGCGGGGGCGCCACCCAGGTGGTCTGTCCCGGGGGAGATGGGGTCTACGGTTACGATCCGGTCGATGGACGCGAGGTGTGGCAGTGTCGCTTTGAGGGACACTCACTGGTCCCGCGACCGGTGACCTCGGAGCAGTTTCTCTTCGTCTGCACCGGCTATCACCAGGCGTCGCTGCTGGCGTTCCGCTGGGACGACCTGGCGCAGGGGGGGGCGGTGACCCCGGCGTGGAAGATTTCCAGTGGTGTGCCGTTTGTGTCGTCGCCCCTCGTGGTGGACGACCTGCTGCTGTTTGTGAGTGACGATGGCATTCTGAGCTGCGTGTCGGCCGAGACGGGCAAGCCGGTGTGGAAGCAGCGGCTGGGGGGGCAGTTTTCGGCCTCGCCCATTGCCCAGGGCAAGCGGGTCTACCTGGGTGATGAAGAGGGGACGACATACGTTTTTGAGGCGGGCCCGCGGTATCGCGAGCTGGCGCGGAATAGCCTGCCGGGCAAGGTGCTGGCGTCGCCGGCGGTCTACGCCGACCGGCTGTATGTGCGGACGGAAACGCACTTGTATTGCCTGGCCGAGGGGGGGCAGGAGGGCGACAGCGTGAGGCTGACGGGGGGCGAGCAGCCTGTCGAACCGGCCCGAACATCTGCCCGACCTGCGGGACGCCCCGCGCCTTAAAACCGCGTGGCGTGGCGCACTCACTCGGTGGTGCATGACCCTCGGGGTACGGGCTGAAGCGTGGTGGTGGGCTGGGCGGTTGGGCCGGCTTGCCGGGCGAGGGCTGCTTTACGCTGGCGGGGCGGGACGTTTACGATGGCGTCCGAGGCCGGGGTGTTGTTTCTGCCCGGCGGAAATCTGCCTGCGAGAGGAGTGCAACCATGCGACGAGTGGCCGTGGCGTTCAAGGTGGCGGCGTGGATGGGGACCCTGGCGGTGGTGCTGGCGGGAGCCGCGCGGGCGGCTGACGAGTACGCCTACGATGGCGTCCATTCGTCGATCAGTTTCCGGGCCCGGCACCTCGACATCAGCTGGATTCACGGGCGGTTCAACAAGGCCGAGGGGAAGTTCACCATCGACCGGCAAGACCCGACCAAGTCGAAGTTCGAATTGAAGATCTCGGCCGACAGTGTCGACACGGGGAACCCGGCCCGCGATGAGCACCTCCGGCAGCCCGACTACTTCGACACCAAGCAGTTCCCCACGATCGACTTCAAGAGCACCAGCACCAAGCCGATCGACGGAGGCTACGAGGTGACGGGCGACTTCACCCTGCACGGAGTCACAAAGAAGGTGACGCTGGTGCTGAAGGGTGGGAAGGAAATCGAGTTCAACAAGAAGAAGATCGTGGCGTTCGCGACCGAGCTGAAGGTCAAGCGGAGCGACTACGGCTTTGACAAGTCGCAGATCGGGCTGATTGGCGATGAAGCCGAGATCCTGATCGACTGCGAAGGCGTGCGTAACTGACGCACCCACTCGCATGCCCGAACCGTGGCGGTACCTGCAGGCGTTGGGGTTGGCCGCCGGGGTGGGCGGTGTGGTCGCGTGGGGCGTGGCGCTGCTCTGGGGGGTTCTCCGCCGGGGTCAGCCCAGCCCCCGCCCGACCGGCCAGCCCACGCTCGGGCTGATATTGGGGCCGGCCTTCGGGCTGGCACTGGGGCTGCCACTGGCGCTGCTTGTGGGGTATGGCTGGCTGGGGGTTCGCTGGAACGGCCCCCCAGCCAATGGCCTGAACCGGTTGTTGTGGCTGGTCTTGCCCGCGACGGTGCTGATCGAACTGGTGATTGCGTCGGCCCCGCCACCGGCCCGCTGGGGGTGGTGGTTTCGCGGTGCGTTGGCGCTGTTTGTGCCGCGGGTGCTGCTGCACGGCTCGATCCATCTCGATGCGGGCGGACCGTTTCGAGAGGGGGTCAGCCGGGGACTGTTGAGTTGGCCGGGCCTCTCGGCAGGGGTGGAGCTGTTTGTGTTGGGGGCCGGGCTGCTGCTGATCTGGTGGCTGCTCGACTGGCTGGCGCGGCGCGCGGGGGGCGAGGCGGTGCCTGTGGTCCTGGCGCTGGCGTTGCTGGCAGGGGGGGCCTGCGTGATGTTGGGGGGCTACCTCAAGGGGGGGGCCGCCGCATTCCCACTGGCGGGTGCCGTGGTGGGAGCACCGTGCGGGATCTGGCTGTGGCAACGGCTGGTGAACAGAGCTGGGCGGGGAGTGGTCGACGCGGGTGAAAGCTGGCGATCGCCGGTGGTGGCGCTGGGAGTGGTGGGGCTGTTTGGCTTGCTGGTGGTGGGGTGTGCGTTTGGCCGATTGCTGCCGGGGCGGGCGCTGGCACTGGGGCTGGCCCCGCTGCTCTACGCCGCACCGTTGGGTCCGCGGGCCCGCCGGTGGGGTTGGGGAGGGATGATGGCGGTTCGGCTGATCCTGGTGGCAGCGCTGCTGGGGCTGGTGGTCGCCGTCGCCAAAGTCGATTTTGATCGCAACTTCCGCCCGCTGCTGGGAGCGCGAACGGCAGGCCTGCGCAGCCGCGCGTGGGTGGCAACGACCCCTGGGCCACGTACGGGTCCAAAAACCCACGGTGAACACGCCGTGAAACTCGTGGCAAAACAGACCTTGCGACAGGCTGTGCCCGCTTGGGGCGGGTCCAGGCGAACTGGAGACAACCGATGCTGACCGTGACGGGACCGGGTGGCCAGTTGTGCGACGGGATTTCCCGGCGGGAAGTGCTGCGGGTGGGAGGGCTGTCGCTGGGAGGG
>CAIUHT010000464.1 GCA_903898975.1 uncultured Planctomycetaceae bacterium | reverse complement strand
CGTCGTCACCTTCGATCGAGCTCAAATAACGCGCGAACCGTAGTTTGTAAGCCGTCCCAATGCGGGAGCCCGCCCCTGTGGATCGGCTGCGGGGACTACACCGCATGGGAAGACGGCGGACGCGCCGTACTCCAGGTTGGTTCGTGACGAGCGGGACCTCACCCCTGTGGATCGGTTGCGGGGATTCCGCCACATGGGAGGTGTCCCGAAGCGGTTGTTTTTGCAAGGCTCTGCCCACCCTGTCGTTTCTCCACGGGGCGGTGATGCAGATCGCTCCAGGTTCATGCTCCCCCTGGCTTCGACACGATTCTTCACAATGTCCCGACTGCTCCCCGATTTTGGTTGACTGGCGAGCGTCCCCCGGCTGGCTGTCGCGGTTGCGACCTCGGCCGAATGCCGCACTCCGACCCAGTGGCCCGGCGTTCGCCTCACCCTCGAGGTGCTGCCGCCGGCCGCCGCTCCGGGCAACAGCCACGCTCCCATCACCGGGCCACCAAGGGGGGCCACGCCCGCCCCGGCGCAGGCTCTCGCAGCCATTCCGGCACCCGGCGGCAGCCCCGGCTTCTGCCCCGGTCCCTGTGCCGGCCAGGGACGACAACTCCACTGCGGCGCTCTGTGGTTCCCCCCCCCCCGCCCCCCGTCTGACGAGTCCGAGGCCCCTCGTGCAATCCCAGTTTTTTTCACTGTTTTCGGGAAAGAACACAATTTTTTTTGATTTGGGTGTACGCCCCGGCTAGACTCGGGCGGTGCGCTGCTTACTCGATTCACACCAGGGTGTCGGCGGGGGATCTCGATGAAGATTCGTCATTGGCTGCAAGGGTTTTTCACACGCACTCGCCTGGGGAGGTCGAGGAATCGGCTCCGCCGGGCCCGGCGGCAACGGCTGGCGACCAGGGTTCTTCCGCAGCCCCTCGAGACCCGCGTCCTGCTCTCGGGGTTGTACGACCCTCCGGTGAATCCCGCGCCGGTGTTTGTCCTTGCGACCAGTGCGGCCACGGCGGGCCCCGAGGGGGTGAACGTGCCGGGGATGCCCGGTGAGCCAACCGAGTTGATCTTCGTCGAGCAGGGCCTGCCCGATCACGACCAGCTGCTGACCAGCCTGTGGGGGCCAGGCACCGAGTTGGGACGATTGAACTCCCGGGCGGAGTTGATCGCGATTGAAGCGGGCACAGACGGTGTGCGGCAGATCTCGGAGAGGCTGGCGGTGGTCCCCGACGGGTCGATCCAGGCGATTCACCTGGTGACGCACGGATCGATGGGCGTCTTGAGGCTCGGCGGGAGCGATCTGACCCGCGAAACGCTGGACGATCGTGGCGACGAGTTGTCGGGCTGGAGCCGGGCGCTGACCGAGCGGGCCGACATCCTGCTGTATGGGTGTCGGATCGCGGCGGGGGACCCCGGCGGTCAACTGCTGGAGCGTTTGAGCGAACTGACGGGGGCCGACGTCGCGGGGTCGCTCGACGACACGGGAGCGACCACGCGCGGGGGCAACTGGACGCTGGAGTTCGCGATCGGGGAGGTCGAAACCCCGACGCTGGCTCCCAACGCCTCGTGGGGGGCGTATCCGGAGTTGCTCGAGGACAAGACGGCTGCCGCTCCGAACCAGACCACAGCCGTGGTGCGCGACGCCCCTGGTCAAGCCAACACGCTGACCGGGACCACGGGACAAGACACATTGGTGAGTGGTGTAGGCAACGATCAGCTGATCGGCCTGGCGGGGAATGACATCTACCAGTTCGCCGCGGAATTTGGCGTCGATATGATCAACGACGAATCAGGGAATGAGACCCTGGCTCTCACGTCAGTTAAACAGACACTGGGCTTTAACGGGTTCACGTTTTCGGCCGGCAACTCCGTTGCCGCCCTGGGCGCGACTGCGGGACAGAATCGGCTGACGTTTCATTCGCAATCGGTCAACTCCACATTGACCATCAAGTCGGGCACGGCCGTGGATGACACCCTCGACTTGTCGGGCGTGACGGTCGATCTGGACGTGTTCATCAAGGTCAACGGGGAGATCACCGTATCGCTGGCGGGTCAGACGACACCCCTGCTGACAGTGACCGGGATCGAAAACCTGATCCTCGGTGGCGGGAACGACAAGGTGACCTTTGAAAAGGGAGCCGTTCTTCCGGGGAGCCTCGATGGGGGCGCGGGGAAAAACCGGCTGGACTACGCGGGAGCCCAGCCCGGGGCCACCCCGTCCAGTGCGTATGCGGCCGACCTGCGGATCAACCTGGGGACGGAGGCGATTCCCAGCGGTGTCACCGGCCTGCCCGAGCCCATCGCTCCCCAAAGTTCCTCGACGGCTGCGCAGGCCGCCGGCGGCAAGCTGCTCCGTTTCCAGGACGTGACCGGCGGGGGGGGCGCTGACCGGATCTTTGGCGGGGCGCTGCCGGCGGAACTGACGGGGGGATGCGGCACCGACACGCTGACCGGCACGGGGGGTGCG
>CAIUHT010000463.1 GCA_903898975.1 uncultured Planctomycetaceae bacterium | reverse complement strand
GAAGCGCACACCGCGCTCGATCAGTCGCCGGGCGATCAGGCAGCGCTCTCCGTAAGACCGGGTGGCATCCTGATCGAGTCCGTACATCTTGTGGATGTGTTCGGGTTCCTGCGCCAGGTTCAGCGCCTCTTTGGCCTCGATCTGCATGGCGGCGGCCAGCTCGTAGCTGGCAATCCGCGTTTCCAGCTCAGCCTCGCCCGGATGCAGCCGCGCGTGCCGCTTGTTCATCTGCTCGAGCAGTCCCAGGTTCTGCCGCTGCATCGCGCCGCGGAGTCGGGCCGGGGGATCGAGATTGAAAATCCGCGGCTCTTGTGGTCGCAGCACGGTCCCCTGGTACAACGGCGGCATGAAACCACTGGACCAGTTCCAGGTCCCATCCACAGGGTGCCCCCCTGGGTCGGCCAGGACCATGTAGGCGGGCAGGTTCCGCGACTCGCTCCCGAGGGCATAACTGATCCAACTCCCTAATGTGGGGCGACCGGTAATCCCCGCGATCCCCCCGTGGAAGTATCGGATCGAGACTTCATGTCCGTTGTGCCCGGTGTGCATCGAACGCAGCACCGCCACGTCATCCACAATCTGGGCCAGTTGCGGCAGCAGTTCAGAGACTTCGGTCCCGCACTGACCATGTTTCTGAAACACGTACGGACTGCCAAACAGCTTCTTGCTGGCGCGATTGACAAAGCTGAAGTGCACGTCGCCGCCATAGTCGGTTCCACTCAGCCGGCTCAGTTCCGGCTTCGGATCGAGCAGATCCACATGCGAGGGCCCACCATGCATGAACAGCGAGATCATCGCCGTCGCCCGGGGCGGATGATGAGGAATGCGGGGCAGCAAATCGAGCGGAAAATTCTCACCCGGCTTGGCGACGGTCTCGGCCAGCAATCCCTCGTCGCGCAGCAACGAACTCAACGCAAGTGCCCCGACGCCAAAACCGGTGTTCTGAAGAAACTCCCGTCGCGATTGCGGCAGTTGCTGAAAACCCGGCACGGACGGAACCACGTTATCAGTCGACATAGAGAAACTCGTTGGAACTGAGGAGCTGCTGGCAGAGGCTGGTGAGCACCGCCAGTTCATGATCGGACTTTTCCGCGACTTCCCGCAACTGTGCCAGCTGACCGGCGGTGAACCGGGCCACCCACTCCCACTCCTCGGGGGTAATCTCTCGCTGGTAGGCGACCCGCCATGCCTGGGCCGCCTGCTGCAGCAGCCGAGGCGAATTGGGACCATGGAAGTCAGCCGAGGTGTCCCAGCCACCAACCACCATCCCGGCGTCGTCGGTCAATTGCATCGAACCCGCCCAGGTGAAGCTGTCGCTCTCGACGGTCTCGCGGCAATCGACAATCCAATCCAGCGTTTCACCCGCCTCCACCGGGAATGGCTCGAGGTTGGTAGCGGCCTCACCCGCTTTGACCGACCACTCGCCCAGCGAGCCACGGCGATCGGAAACGAGTCGTCCGCGGACACCGTCGCCGTTGGCCGAACCATGCCCCAGCTTCCCCTGCCACGTCAGTCGACCTGCACGGGGAGCCGTCCAGCGGCGAATCGCGGCATGTTGGGCATCCCCCGGATGTCCCCCTGCCGCGTTCACCAACACCCAACCCAGGCCGGGGTCGGGCAGTTGGCCTCCCCCCTGCCACGCTGCCCCAGTGAAGTGCGGCAAGTCCTGGTAGCCCGTGACCCGTCCCGTGGCAGGGTCGAAGCTGCCAAATCCGTACCGCCATGCCGAACCGGGGGGCGGAAAGCGAGCCCACAGCTGCTGTGCCTCGTCAAGTCGATAGCCCGCCGAGGTCTCGCGCCGGACCCTCTCGGCGAAGTGACCGGCCTCTTTGAGCACCGACTCGCCGTTCATCAGCATGAGGCTCTGAATGGCGCCGGTGGTCGCGATGCGTCGCTCGCAATTGACGGTCATGATCGGGGCATCGAAGGCCGCCAGAAAACTGACCGGTTTGCTGCGTCGAACCTGCAGATACAGGCTGCGCCGGCGAACGGCATCTCCGGCGAGCACCTGCCCGGAAAAGTCTTCTTCAACGGGAACCGGCACTCCCGCCAGGCGTCGATCGAGTCGGTCGGATGTTACGAGCATGCGATCCCGCAGCACTTCGGCATCCAGGCGCCGGACCGGGTACTGCCAGTACAGCGTGTTGAGCGTGTCGATCTCGCGGGGATTCACCCCGCCCGGGCGGGGTTGCGACGCCTGCCGGTACACCGCCGAGCGCAGCACCAGGCGATGGAACTCTTTCAGGCTGAATCCCCGG
>CAIUHT010000462.1 GCA_903898975.1 uncultured Planctomycetaceae bacterium | reverse complement strand
TGCCGGTTGGTCGGGGATCGGGGATCGGGGGTCGGGGGTCGGGGGTCGGGGGTCGGGGGTCGGGTGGTTGCTAAGGGGTGTCGGGAACAAAGGGGCCGCAGTCTAGGGTTCCGCGAGCGGGCAGTTCAATCATCAGGGCGGGGGCGT
The DNA here is from genome assembly GCA_903898975.1 of uncultured Planctomycetaceae bacterium. Classification (GTDB taxonomy): domain Bacteria; phylum Planctomycetota; class Planctomycetia; order Planctomycetales; family Planctomycetaceae; genus UBA10511. The sequence continues at coordinate 2,246 of CAIUHT010000462.1, read as the reverse complement.
TGTAGACAAAGGTCTGCAGTTCCTGGGGGCTCTTCACCCCGAGGAACCGGTAAGCCATTCCCACGCGGCCATCGGGCTCGAATGTCGGTTCGCTCGCCGCTTCTCTCCTTATGGTGTCGCCCGGCCCCCGTTCGAGCCACGCCTCGTTGTGCAGGATCCAGTTGCGGTACGATTCGAAGATGGTTCCCGCCTGGTTGTAGAGGACCGCAACCCGCACGACCGCTGTGCCCGCCTCGGGGCCCTGCTCGATCAGGCCGACCCGCTCGAGCGTCACCTCGACGCCCCCGGCGCGTTGCCGACGGGGCCGAGGCTCCAGGGCATTCACCAGCTCGCTCAATTCGCCGAATCGCAACGGGACCTCGACGGGGGCCGCCAGTGCAATCAGCTCGAGGTTCAGCCTGAGCCGCTGTCCGGGTCGTTTTGCGGGTCCCTCAAAGTCAAACTGTATCTCCGCCTCGCCCCCGCCCGGAGGGAGTTCCCGCTGGCTCTCGGGAGAGAATGGCCGCAGCGACAACACGTCGCCATCAGGCTCCACAATCTCTCCCCGCTGCGCTCCATCGCGAAACTGCCACAGCAGATGCCGGACCCTGGGCTCGGCGGTCACCCTCACCCTGACCCGCACCAGCGGCGGCGCATTGGGCCGCTCTTTCCACTGCACCCGCTCGAGCACCAGGCGATGCACTCCCGAGGTTGTCACCGCCAGTGGTTCGGCTCGCGCGGCCTCGGCGGGCCGCCGCTCGATGCGCAGGGCCGCCGCCTCGGCGTCGAGACGCCACGACCACTCCGTCCCCTTCCAGAACGCCTCCCAGACCGGCCAGAAATCTCCCGCGAGAGACTCCACGCTCAGCAGGCGGTCCTGATCGGCTTGCGACAGCGTGTCGCAGACCACGCGATTCCCGGTCTGACGCAGCACCTCGGCACACCACTCCCGCAGGGTCCGTTGGCCCCTCAATTCCAGTTGCGATGCCTTCGTCGCACCGCGGGCGGCCCGCTCTTGCAGCAGGGGCCTGACCCGCGCCACCACCCCCCGCACCGATTCCGATGCCAGATCTCGGCGATCGGGCAGCAGCGGCAGGACGGCGGGCCCCAACTCCAGCAACTGCCGCTCCGCCTCGGCCCTGATCTGTCGCCGTGGCGACTCCAGCTGCTTGAGGAGCGCCCCCACACTCTCAGCCAACGCCTCCTCGCCGGCAGCCTTCGGGGGGACTTGAAGAGCACTTGCGGCCTCTGGACGCTCGGCTCGTTCCTCGCCAACGGGAGCGTCTGCGTCCTGGCCCGCTGGCAGTTGGCCCGCGACGGCGACCCCGCGTCCCGAGTGCCCGCGACCAGGCCATAAAAACAGAGCGGCAACCGCCACCATGCTCGCGAGCATTCCCACTCGCAGCTGGGAAGAACGACCGCACGCTGGCATACGCTCACACGTTCCCGAAGGCACACCGCTCAGATGCCTCGGCGGGGCCGCCCTGGATCCCCGGGCCAGCTCGACTCGTGCTGACAGGTTCATGGGTGCCTCACCACTTTCTGTTGCGAGCCCCAACCCACGGCGATGCCTCGAGGCCCAACGGAGGGCCCGAGTCCGGTTCCCGCCACCTAGGTGGACGAGATCTCGGTCCAGGTCTGGTGCGCGCTCCCGAGGAGCGCGCACGAATCGTCCCCCTGCAACAGTCGAGCCGCCTCCTTGGGGGCCGACAGTGGAGCCATCCCCAGGTCGTCCACGAGATCTTCGGGAAGTTGCCCGAGGAAGAAGACCCGCGCCCAATCCAGCGCACCGGCCAGCTGCATCGCGGGAATCAGGTCGGGGGGAGCCGCCTTGCGGATCGCCCCCTGCGCCGTGCGTGGCGACCGCTGTGACCGCAGAATCTCAAGCCCCGGCCCCAGGGGCTGTTCCAGGTCCGACAGCAGCACAATGCGGCCCCCTCGGGCCACAATCCGCTGTGCTGCGGCCAAGGCCGCCCCCACCTGGTCCCAGGTGGACGCCCCCTCGGCGTTCTCGACCGAGGCGATCACGAGGTCGACCCGCTCGGGGACTGGCACCCGCCAGTACTCGAGCAGCAACTGCCGTCCCCGCCGCAGCACCGATTCGTTCGACCCGGCGATCACTTCCGTGGCTCCGCCCCCGGCCCCGGGAACCACCTGCACTGAAAACAGCGAGCCCAGCAGCCACGCCACCTCGTCAATCGTCTGCCGCAGCGGACGCACGTCGTCGGGTTCGAGTTCCCAATGCCCCTCGCCCCGGGTTTTTTCGA
>CAIUHT010000461.1 GCA_903898975.1 uncultured Planctomycetaceae bacterium | reverse complement strand
GCCTGGGAGCTGAGCCCGACCGATGTCAGCCGGCTGGTCGATTCCAGCCGGGTGGCGGGTGGCCGACAGGTGGGGCTGCGGAAGTTCGACATGACGTCGGCGCTGTTGTTCACCGATGACCCACGGCTGATCGAGCGGTTGCAGGCGAAGGTGGTCGAACTCCGCGAGCCGGCGGCCCGCGTGGCGGTCGACCTGGCCCGGACGAAGCTCGACCGGGTGAACAACACGGTCATCACGCTGCAGGCGATGCGGCCTCAGCCCGACGCCCCGCTGGTCTTGGGCCGGGCCCGCGAAATGCTGCGGCGGGCCGAACTGTTTCTGCAGGAAGGGCGGTTTCACGACGCCCGGCTGGCGGCTGCCGACAGCCTGCAACTGCAGCGGATTCTGCAGCGACTCTACTGGAACGACGCGGTCCAGAAGATCTACGCGCCGGTTTCGAGCCCGCACGCGGTCTGCTTCGCGACCCTGCCCGATCACTGGGAGATGGTGTCGCGGTTTCGGCAGACGCGTGAGTCGGGGACGCGGAACATCCTGCGATCGGGGGATTTTGAAGACTTCGACACCATGGTGACCGAGGGCTGGCGGCACGAGCGGACGCAGGTCGAAGGGGTGCAGTCGACCGCCGAGGTCTCTCCCCAGGCGCGCGAGGGAAGTTACAGCCTGCGACTGGTGGCAGTGGCCAAGCCGGGGGGCGGCGAGCCCCCCGCGACCGTGGCGCAACCTCCCGTGACGGTCACCTCGCCGCCAATGACGGTCTATCGCGGGCAGTTGTTGTACATCACCGGCTGGGTGCGGCTGACGGCGGGAGTGACCGCCTCGTCTGATGGGGTGATGTTGTGGGACAGCCTGGGAGGACAGCCCTTGGCCTTGCGCTGGCGCAAACCGGTGGAGTGGCACGAGTTCCACCTGGTCCGCGAGGTGCACGAGACCCGGGAACTGACGCTGTCGGTCTCGCTGACCGGCTTGGGCGAAGTGTACCTCGATGATCTCAAGGTGATTCCGCTCTCCGACGCGGGAGCCGAGGAGACCGAACCGACGGCGACCCCGGTGAGCAAACCCGCCGGCAGCAACCCGCTCGACTTTTTCAAGAAGATCCCCGGATTCCGGCCCAAGCCCGCCGAAGAGGAATAGGGACTCCGCGCCCGTGTCGCGCGATCGCAGACGCCCTGAAAGCGGTGCGCCGTTGGGGGCAGGTCGCGAAGTCACTGGCCGCTTGCATCGCCCGCAGTCACGATTCACTCCCGGCGGAGTGCCGTGGCTCGACCGCCGTTGGGACCGCGCGAGTTCGGGGGGCGGCGTTTGAGCGGGTCGCGGGCCGCGGTCGGCTGGCCAGGCGCGGTTTCTGCCCCCGCTGCGAGACGGCCAGCGGGCTGCCTGGCCACTCTCGGACGCGGGGCCAGGAGTGCGGAATCTGCGGGGAAAAAGCTGAGATTTACACGCCGTGGGGAACGTGGTATCGAGCGGCTCCCCAACGCCGCGCGCCCCCGGTTTCCCGGGGGCGGTGGCCGGCCCTGACCCCTCGGTTGGGCCTGTCCCGGCGACCTGGTTTCCCTCGGCTAGAGACGTCATGGTCTTGAGCGCAGCCCCCTCGGATGCCCCGGCACAGTCTGCCGTCCCGCTGCGGTTGCGTCCCGACCTCGTGTTTCGCCCAGGCCAGTTCCGAGGGGTGGAGTGCTGGCTGGTCAAGAACCCGCTCTCGCTGCAGTACCATCGGCTGCATCCGGCCCAGTACCACTTGCTGCGCCTGTGCGATGGCGCGCGGTCGCTGGATGGGTTGTGCCAGGAGTTTCAGCGGCGGTTTCCGATGTACCCCTTGACGCCGGGTGAGCTCTGGCCGTTGCTGGTGGAATTTCATCAGCAGGGGTTGTTGTGGTCCGAGCATCCCGAGCAGGGGGCGGTGTTGCGGGAGCGGGCCGAGCGGGAGTGGTGGCGAGGCTGGGGGCGGGCGGCGCTCAACCCCCTGTTCATCCGCCTGCCCGCGTGGAACGCCGGGGGAGTGCTGAGACGGCTGGACCGCTGGGCGGGCTGGCTGTTTTCGGCCCCCGCGGTGGCCCTGGGGCTGGTGGCGATTGTGCTCAGCTGGCTGCTGCTGGCGGTTGAAGCCGAGCGGTTGGCCCTCGACTGGAGCCTGGTGCAACAGCACCTGGGCTGGACGCAGTTGGCCTGGCTCTGGGTGACCGTGGGGGCGGCCAAGGTGCTGCATGAGTTGGGGCACGGGCTGGCGTGCCGTCGGCAGGGGGGCGAATGCCAGTCGATTGGCGGGGCGCTGATGCTCTTCAGCCCCAGTCTATACTGTGATGTGTCTGACGCCTGGATGCTCCCGTCGCGGTGGAGTCGGCTGGCGATTGGGGCGGCGGGCATGTACGTCGAATTGCTGATCGCTGCAGGGTCGCTGCTGGCCTGGCGGCTGACCGGGCCGGGCTGGTGGCACGAACTGGCTCTGCACACCTACCTGGTCACCACGCTCACCACCATCCTTTTCAATGCCAACCCGCTGCTGCAATACGATGGCTACCACATGCTGGCCGACCTGGTGGAGATTCCGAATCTGCGGAGCCGGGCCGAGCGGCTGCTGGACCACTGGCTGGCCCGGCATGCCCTGGGCTGCCAGTTGCCGCACACCGACCCGTTTGTCCCACCCCAAGCCGGGGCGTGGCTGACGTTGTACGCGGTCGCCTCGCTGGGGTACCGCTGGCTGATGGTGGTGGGAATGGCGTGGATGTTACGCGACAGGCTGGCACCCGTGGGCTTGGCCCGCGTGGGCTGGTGGTGGGGAGTGGGAACCGTGGTGCTGGCATTTTTAGGATTGGCTTGGAAGCTGATGCAGCTCTGGCGTCAGCGCGACCCGGGACAGTCTCAACCGTTGCGGGCGATGCTGGCGGGAGGAGTGGTCGCCGCACTCCTGGCAGCCGCCTTCTGGCTGCCGCTCCCCAACCCGATTGATCTGCCCGTCATCGCCGAGCCCGCCGATCTGCAACCGGTCTATGTGCAGGTCTCGGGCGAACTGGGGGAGGCACTGGTTGCGCCGGGCGACTGGGTGGAAGAGGGGCAACTGTTGGCGCGGCTGGAGAGCTTCGACCTGGCCGATCAGTACGCAAAACTGGTGGCGGCCCGCGATGTGCAGCGGATCGAACTGGCGGTGCAGCGGAAGCTGAACAACGTCGCCGGGGTCGAGCTGGCGAGCGAAATGCTCTCGCGACTGGAGCTGGAATTGACGGCGCTGCGAGCCCGCCAGGACCGTCTTGAGGTGCGGGCCCCATGCGCGGGGCGGGTGGTTGCCCCCCCCGAGCGACCGTCGGTGCGACTGGCGGCGGGGACTCAACCAGCCCGGGGGGCGACAGCCGGGGGCGACGCCGCAGGTGACCCCGGCCCCGGTGGCCTGACTGTGCCGGGGCGACTGGAGGGCTGGTCGGGGAGTCCACTGGAGTCGCGAAACGAGCGGGCCTGGCTGGAGACGGGGACACTGTTGTGCGTGATTGCCCCGCGAGCCGAGTTCGCCGCGCGGGCGTATGTCGAACAGGCGCGGTGCCTGGAACTGCCCGTGGGGCAGGGGGGCTGGGTGCAGTGGGATCAGTCGCCCGAGCAGTGGACAGCCGCCGTGCTGGAGGGGGTGTCGGAGCAACCGGTCGCCGAGGTTCCAGCGGGGCTCTCCCGGCGGCATGGAGGTCCGTTGGCGACGGAAGCCAGCGCGGGGGGGAGCGAGCGGGTTCCCACCCCGCTGTTCACCGCGCGGGTCACACTGGAGCAGGCTGAGCCGGGCCTCGTGACCGGGCAGCGGGGCCGGGTCCGGTTTGCGGGGCCGCGACGGACTGCGTGGCAGTGGGGCTGGCGCTGGCTGTGCGCGACGTTTCGCATGCAGGCCTGAGGCGGCCTGGGTCGGGGTGTGGGGCGGGGTCACGAAGTTCTCCCCGCCGTCACGTGAGGCGCGAGCCAGTCTGACAGGAGGCGAACAACGAGATGGGCTGGTGGACGGGGAGGCAACACCGCAGTCGCGCCGCGGCGATCTTGGCGCTGTCGCGAACGCTGCGCGGGGTCGACGACTCAGGGCTGAGGCAGCGGGCTGAAGAGGCGCGCTGGCGGGCCTGGTCGGGACCCTCGGGGGGCTGGACCCGGCCTGCCGATCGCGACGCCGCATTCGCGCTGGTCTGCGAAACGATGCGTCGGCACTGGGGCTTCGAACTGCATGTCGAGCAGGTGTGGGGCGCGTTGGCGATGTCGGCGGGCCGCGTGGTGCAGATGCAGACGGGGGAAGGAAAGACGGCGACGGCGCTGCTGCTGGCGGCGGCCGAGGGGTTTGCAGGCCGGGGCGTGCATGTGCTGACGGCGAACGACTACCTCGCGTCGCGGGACGCGGAACTGGCCCGCCCGGTGCTGGCCGAGCTGGGGTTGCGGGTGGGGTGCGTGACAGCGGGACTGTCGCCCGCCGACCGCAGGGAGGCGTATCAGGCCGACGTGACCTACGCGACGGCGCGGGAGGTGGGGTTCGACCACCTGCGGGATTGCCTGGCGAAACGCCGCGCGGGTGCGGGGGGCGTGCTGGGCGAGGTGGTGCATCGCGCCTGGAACCTGGCGGTGGTCGATGAAGCCGACAGCCTGCTGATTGACGAGGGGCGAACGCCCCTGCTGATTGCCACGCGGGTCCCGCTGCCAGCGCGTGAGCGAGCCCTGGCGCACTGGTCGGTGCAGGTGGCGGGAGAGTTGCGCCCCGACATCGATTACCAGTACGACCGCCGGACACGGGGGGCGACACTGACGACCGCCGGAGCGCTGCGCTTGCTGCAACACCATCGTCCCCCCGCGCTCGACGGGCTGGCGTGGCGGCAGGTGGAGCAGCAGCTGGAGCAGTCACTGACAGCCCGGCTGGGCTTTGCCCGCGACCGCCAGTACGTGGTGCGCGAAGGGGAAGTCGCGATTGTGGATGAATCGACCGGACGCGTCCTCGAAGGGCGCCGCTGGCAGCAGGGACTGCACCAGGCGGTCGAGGCGCAAGAGGGGCTGGCCGTCACCGAGCGGACCGAGACCACCGCCCGCATCACCCTGCGGGGATTGTTCGCCCATTACCCCCGGCTGGCTGGCTTGACCGGGACGGCGTTGGGAGCGGCCCGCGAATTTCGCAAAACCTTTGACCTCCGGGTCGAGGTGGTGCCAACACATCGCCCCTGCCTGAGACAACAGTGGCCCGAGAGGGTGTTTGTGACCTTGCACGCCAAGCGCGAGGCGATTGCCCGCGAGGTGGTCCGCCTGCGGGACGCAGGGCGAGCGGTGTTGATTGGCACACCGTCGGTCGCGGCGTCGGAGGGGCTGGAGCGGGTGCTCCGCGACGCGGGACTGGAGGTCGAGGTGCTCAACTGCCGGGCGCATGCCCGCGAGGCCGAGATCATTGCCCAGGCGGGACAGCCGGGGCGGGTGACCATTGCAACCAACATGGCGGGACGCGGAACCGACATCCGGGTCGCGCCCGAGGTGCTGGCGTGCGGGGGGTTGCATGTGTTGGCGACCGAACGGCACAGTTCGCGACGGATTGATGACCAGTTGGTGGGGCGGACCAGCCGGCAGGGGGAGCCGGGCTCATGCCAGTTCTGGCTCTCGCTGGAGGACGAATTGCTGGCGCAGGTTCCGCGTGAGAGTTTGGCAGTGTGGCGACGTCGGGCTGAACGGGCACAGCGGGCCGGAGGAGAGTTGCCCGCAGGTTTTGCGCGGCTTTTTATATCGGTGCAACACGAGGTTGAGCGGCAGCATCGCCACCAGCGCGAGCAACTGTACCGGCGGGAGCAGGAAGTGGCGCGCTTGTGTTGGCAGGCGGGTCTGGACCCGGTCCTCGAT
>CAIUHT010000460.1 GCA_903898975.1 uncultured Planctomycetaceae bacterium | reverse complement strand
CGGTGGCCGAGTTGGCGGGCGCGGCCGAGCGGGCCGCCGGGGCCGGAACCTGGGCGCACAATCCGCGGAGCGTCTCTTCCGACTGGGCGCCGGTCAGTTTCCGCACGACCTGCCCATCAATCACCAGCACGAAGGCCGGGATGCTGGTGATGCCAAACCGCCGGGCCAGGGGTTGCTGTTCGTCAAGGTCAATCTTCTGGATGGGGAGCCCCGCCCGCTGGAGCTTGGAGACGACCGGGCTCATCTCGCGGCAGGGCCCACACCACTTGGCGGTGAAGTTCAGAACGGCGTTGTTGGGGACGGCGTTGTTCGGCCCGGCGGGGTTCGATCCGGGCGGGGGGCCGACGGGAGGATTGGCCCCCAGGGCTGCGGTCAGCAGCAACAGTGGCAGCGTGCACATGGGGTCAGGCCTCCCTGCCTGAATTTGTAAATTGGTCTGCACGAATTCCCGAACGGTCTCCCGCCTGCGAGAGAACGCCCGGAAAAACCCGGCGAAGACCCCCTCGTCACGAAGGGGCCGCCGGGGCACCCTCCCCTCTGCACAGCCCGTGCCGCGGCGTGTATTTCGCGCCGGGCGGGCGCTATAATCGAAAGGAGAAGCCACCTCCCGTCGCAGCCTCCGGGGTGCCTCTAACAGCCCGAGTGCCAGGCACTCAGGTCCTTGGGGGAACTGGGGGTTCTCGGGGAGTGGGGCTCACCCTCCTTGGGCAGATTTCCCGCCTTGCCCGAACCACCCCGTCCGCTGGCCACTTGGGCCGGAAAGAGCCGACAGATGCCCGGTTGGTCCAATCCCCTGCTCGACGTGCCCCCCTTGGGAATGCCCCCCGGGCGACAGGCGCGCGCGGAGCGGGGTCAACGGCTGCTTTGTGGTGGACGCGGCGGGGGAAGCTTGGTTTCGCTGGCGCTGGGGCTGACGCTGCTGCTCGCGGGGTGTGACTCGGGGGAACCGGTTCGCCGCTACACCGCCGAGCGCCTGCCCCTCGCGGGCAAAGCGAAGATTCCGCAGCGGGCCGCACCGGCCACGGCAGGTCCCAGCCGCCGGCCGCTGGGAAACCCGACCGACCGCATGCTGGGGGCGATCATCCCCCGGGCCGACCAGACGTGGTTCTTCAAGCTGCAGGGGCCGCTTACGGCGACCACCGATGTGCTCCCCGTGTTTTTGAACTTCATGACCCGGCTCAGTTTCGAGAACGACCAGCCTGGCTGGAAGCTTCCCGAAGGCTGGGAACAGGTGGAGAGCCCGGTCGCCGGTCGGTTCGCGACAATTCGGGTGCCGCTCGAGTCGGGACCGGCGGAGCTGACCGTGACGGCGCTCAAGAGTCCGGCGAGTGACGTGGAAGAGTACGTCCGGATGAATGTGAACCGGTGGCGGGGGCAGATGTCGCTGCCCGAGCAGACCCCCGAGGACTTCGCCGAGCGGAAGGTGACCGTCAAATTGGAAGACGGGAGCCCGGTCTGGCTGGTGAACCTGGAAGGGTGGCTGGGATCGGGGGGCAGCCGAGGAGCGGGGGGTGCGCGGGGTCCCATGGCGGACAGGCCGGCCACTGCCGCCCCGGAGTCTCCCCCGCAACTTCCCTTTGAATACACGGTCCCAAAGGGGTGGAACCCTACCGAGTTGAACCAGTTTCGGCTGGCGGCGTGGCGGGTCGCGCAGGGTGAACAGCAGGTGTTGATTACGGTCAGTGTGGCGGGAGGTGACCTGGCGGGGAACCTGAATCGGTGGCGGGGGCAGTTGCAGTTGCCCGCGGCAGCCGAGGCCGAGTTGAAGTCTGAGCTGGAGACGCTGCAGATGGGGTCGGCGGAGGGGGTTTACACCCGGTTGCATGCCCCGGCGACCGCCGAGAAGCCGCAGTCGATTTTGGGAGTGATTGCCACGGTGCGGGGCCGGCAGTGGTTTTTCAAGATGCAGGGCGACAGTGAGTTGGCGAAGGCCGAAGAGGCCCGCTTTGAAGAGTTTGTCCGCTCGGTGCGATTTCCGTAGGTTGAACGGCCCCCCCGCAAGGGGGCCCGAGGAGCGATGCCGTGAAGACAGAAGGTGAGCCGATGGGTGCCGCAGCAGGTCCCACTGGGGCGGGCGCCACTGGTGCCAGCGCCACGGGAGAAGGTTTCGTGGTGCGGGGCCCCAAGGGGGGGGCCAGCCTGTGGACGCAGTTGCGGCGCTGGCTGGTGCCACTGGCGTCACTCCGGCTGACCGTCTGGCTGCTGGCCATGTCAATTTTCATTGTGCTGGCGGGGACGCTGGCGCAGACGCAGGCCGATGTGTGGGTGGTGGTCCGCGACTACTTCCGCACCGCGATCGCCTGGATTCCGCTGCAGGTCTTCTTTCCGAAATCGTTCTTCCCAAATCTCCCCGCGATTCCCGGGATGATTCCCTTCCCCGGGGGCTGGTTGATCGGGGTGTTGATGGCGATCAACCTGGTGGCGGCGCACACGGTGCGCTTCACCGCCCAGGCTCGCGGCGGGAAGCTCGCACTGGGGCTGGGAGTGCTGGCCCTGGGCATTCTGCTGACCTTCATGGTGGTGATGGGGGGCTCGGGGTCGGGGCTGCAGGCGGAGCCGACGGTGAGCTGGCAGGCGACCTGGAACCTGTGCAAGCTGCTGCTGGCGCTGGCCGGGGTGGGGCTGATCGTGGCGACGCTGCGGGCGGGGGTGGCCTCGACCCGGCTGGGAATGGTGGGGCTGGTGACAGGCGGGCTGCTCGAAGTGCTGGCGGTGGTGCTGTTCGCCCTGGGCGATCGCGTCGCGCTGGGCGACTCGTCGATGCGAATCCTGTGGCAGCTCATCCAGGGGGGGATGGCAGGGGCGGTGCTGCTGGTGGGCTGCTGGATTGTCTTCGGAAAACGGGCGGGCATTGTGCTGCTGCACTCGGGGATCGCCCTGCTGATGTTCAGCGAACTGCTGGTGGGGCTCGCCGCCGACGAAGCGCAGATGCACATCAAGGAGGGCGAGACGGTCAACTACGTGCAGGACATCCGCGAGGTGGAACTGGCGATTGTCGATCGCTCGAATCCGACCGCGGATGAGACAGTGGTCATCCCGCAATCGCGACTGCAGGAGGCGTTCCAGTCGCTGCAGCACCCGTTCCTTCCCAAGTGGTTCACGCGGAAGCTGCCCGAGGGAATTCGCGGGCTGGTGGGCTGTCGCCCGGGCTCACCCCTGATCTCCGACCCTGCGCTGCCGTTCGACGTGCGGGTGGTCAACTATCTGCAGAACAGCAAGCTGGGGCCGGTG
>CAIUHT010000459.1 GCA_903898975.1 uncultured Planctomycetaceae bacterium | reverse complement strand
TGCCCCCGCACCCCGGCCCGATGGAGCCCACCTCTCCGCCGCCGGGGGACGATCCGCAGGCCCTCCGCCCCGTTGACGGACCCGAATTGTGGGACCAACTCTGGCGGAACCTGCGCGAGGCGGTCGAACGTTGCCGACACTCGCGCTGGGAAAACACTCGCCCGCTGCATCAGTTGCGAGTGGCCCTCCGCCGGGTCTCGGTCGCGACCCGCGTCTGGCAGGCCCATCTTGCGCCCGAGACTTTTGCCTCGCTCGACGTCCCTCTCCGCCGCCTCCGCCGCTGGTGCGGTCCCGCCCGCGATCTCGACGTTCGCCGCGCTTCGCTCGAACGCTGGCTGTCGGACTGCGACCCCCGGCATCTCGCCGTGGTCGATCTGTTGTACGAACGGGCGACGCTCCAGCGCGAAACGCTCCAGCCTGGCCTGCTCAGGCAACTCGACCGTTTCTCCCGCCGCATTCCCAACCCAATCCCTCCGCTGCATACAACCCCTCAACTCGTTACCCCATCGCAGTCGCAGGCTGCCCCCCTCGCTGCCCTCCGCGCACAAATCCTGGAGGCGTTCGAAAAGCTGCCGACCTCAACCGTGAAGCTCGACTGCGACCTTCACGACTTGCGACTGGACCTCAAGCAACTGCGTTATCGACTCGAATTGCTGGCCGACTGTGACCCGCAGGCCGGGCTGGAGGACGGACTGCGACTGCTCCGCCAGTTGCAGAACAGTCTTGGTGATTTCCACGATGCCGAGGTCGCCCGCGAGGAACTCCAGGCCCTTCGCGACCGCTGGAACCGCCACCGCCATCGCCGCCACTGGTCCGATCGCCCCGAAGGCCTGTTCACCTGGCGCGAGTTGCGCTCGGGGCTCAAGTATCTGCGACGCCTCTACCGGCAGCAGCGCGACTCGGCCCTCGCCGAATTCCACGCCCAGTGGAGCGAGGCCCTGAGCCCCGAGGGGCTCCCCAGGTTGCGAACCACGCTGACCACCGAGCCTCAAATCCTCGCTGCGGCACCGCCTGAGGAGAGCTCCAGCCCTCCCCTCGCAGTTCCCGCCGCCACATCCCGCTGATCTCTCCCCCCAGCCCAGCCGCCCCCGGAGACAACCACAAAATGTCGATCTTCTGTCGCATCGACGACAAGCACGTTCCGCTCTACCGCGTGTTGTGGGTCTCCGCGACTCCACACTTCTGCGGCGGAGACCACTGCCAGTTCGAAGGTCGCCATGAAGTGGCGCTGGAAGGGGGAGATTCGGTCTGGGCCAGCCACGAAGAGCAGGAGCAACTGCTGCAGAGAATCGAAGAGTGGCAGCAGAGCCAATAGACCACTGCGGTGACTCGCGGACAGCCAATACGTTGCAGCAGCGACCGAGGACGTCGTCTCTGCACCAGCCGCCCGCCTGAGTGCCGGCGGGCTGGTAATGTCTTGTCCCAGTACCTCAGCCTGCTTACAGGGCCGGTCGACCTGTCCTGCTGTTCTGCACGCCATTCGCAAGCCCCAGTGGCCAGCCGTCGCCTGCGAGCAGGAAGCTGCCGCGATCGGTCCGCCTGGTGCAAGTTGTGCCGCGACTTCGCCTCTCCTACTCTGGGCCTGCGGGCACATCCACCTTGTGCCCCATTGCGTTCTCAGTCTCCCGACCATCAGCGAGCTTCACAGCCCACCGGGTCGATTCTCCTCGTGGCGGTCCGGCCTGCTGGCCCGACTCACATCCCCGCTGGTGGCCGGCCGGTCGCCTGTCCTCATTCCCGTCCCCTGCCCCACCCGGGGCGACCTCACCGTTTCGCCCCACATTCGCCATGTCACTCTGGGAGTTTTGGATCGACGTCGGAGGGACCTTCACCGATTGCGTCGCCCGCACCCCCGCTGGGGAACTGCGGCAGTGCAAGGTTCTCTCCTCGGGCGTCACCAAGGGCTGGGCCTCCGAGCGCCAGGGAACCGATCGCCTCTACGACGCCGGCCGCCTCGGGGAGCCCGACGGCTTCTGGGTCGGCTGCACCCTCCGCCTCCTCTCGCCCCAGGGCGACTGCCTCTACTCTTCGCTCGTGACCCGCTGTGACGGACGCTCCGGTCTGCTGACCTGCGCCGCCCAACTCCCCCCCTGCGAATTCCCCGTTCATTACGAACTCTCGGCCGGCGAGGAAGCCCCCATCCTCGCCATCCGCCGGTTGCTCAATGTCCCGCTGGCCCAGGCCATCCCCCCCGTCAGCGTTCGCCTCGGCACCACCCGGGGCACCAACGCCCTGCTCACCCGCCGCGGAGCCCGCACCGCCCTCATCACCACCCGCGGTTTCGCCGATGTGCTCGAGATCGCCAATCAAGATCGGCCCCGCCTGTTCGATCTCGAGATCCGCAAGCCCAGCCCCCTCGCCGAGACGGTCGTCGAAATCGACGAACGACTCGACAGTGACGGACGGGTGCTGCAACCACTCTCCGAAGCGGCCGTGCTGGACCGGCTGCGCGCACTCGCCACGACCGGCATCGAGTCGATCGCCATCTGCCTGCTGCACGCCTTCGCCAACCCGGCCCATGAAGAGCGGGTGGAACAGTTGGCCCGCGCGGCGGGGTTCACCGAGATCAGCCGCTCGAGCCAGCTCGCCCCGCTGATCAAGATCGTCTCCCGCGGCGACACCACGGTGGTCGACGCCTATCTCAATCCCATTCTGCGCACATACCTCCGCAGCCTGGCCAGCCGGCTGCCGGGCAGCACGCTCAGGCTGATGACCTCGGCGGGCGGGCTGGTCGATGCCGCGCGATTTGTCGGCAAAGACAGCATTCTCTCGGGACCGGCGGGGGGCGTGATCGGTTTTTCGCGGGTCGCCGAGCAGGCTGGTTTCGCCCGCTCCATTGGCTTCGACATGGGGGGCACCAGCACCGATGTCTCGCGGTACGACGGTCGCCACGAGATGGAGTACGAGACCCGCAAGGCGGGGGTTCGCGTGGTCGCCCCGATGCTGGCGATCGAGACGGTCGCCGCGGGCGGCGGCAGCATCTGCGACTTTGATGGCGTGAAACTCACTGTCGGCCCCGCCAGTGCCGGTGCCCAGCCCGGCCCCGCCTGCTACGGAGCCGGTGGCCCCCTGACCGTCACCGACGTCAACGTCTTCCTCGGGCGGGTCGTTCCCCACCGCTTTCCCTTCCCGCTCGACCTCGCCGCCGTCGAACGCCGCCTCGACGAACTCTGCCAGCGACTCGCCACCGCCGGACAGACCGACTTCACCCCCGCCCGACTCGCCGAGGGATTTGTGCAGGTCGCCAACGCCAGCATGGTGCGGGCCATCCGCAACATCTCGGTCGCCCGCGGGTACGATCCACGCGACTACACGCTGGTCACCTTCGGTGGGGCCGGCGCTCAGCATGCCTGCGCCATCGCCCGCGAATTGGGCATTCGCCAGGTGCTGTCGCACCCGCTTTCGGGACTCCTCAGTGCGTATGGCATGGGCCTCGCCGACGTCCGGCGGTTTCGCGAGCAGGCGGTGCTCAAGCCCCTCACCCCCCAGCTGCACGGCGATCTGCAAAACCTCTTCGCGCGTCTCGCCACCGAGGCCGCCGCCGAGGTCCGCGCCGAGGGGATCTCCGCCGAGCGGATGCTCCCCCCGCGACAGCAACTCGACCTGCGTTACAAGGGGGTCGAATCAACCATCGCCATCGAGTGCCCACTGGTCGCCGACCCGACCACCGGCCGCCAACAGCCCGATCCCGCATTCGACTACCAGGCGGCCTATCACCAGCGGCACCAGGCCCTGTACGGCTACCATCACGCCGGTCGGCTCATTGAAGTCCTCGCCGCCCGCGTGGAAGTGGTCGGACAGCTACCCAGCCCTCCCGAACCCGAACAGCCCCTCGTGGACCGCCGCCCCACCCCGGAAGAGGAGGTCGAAACCTGGTTCGACGGGCGCCCGCTGAAGACGGGGGTCTTCACCCGGGCTCAGCTTTCCCCCGGCGACCGGATCGCGGGACCGGCCATCGTCTGCGAGCCCACCTCGACCGTGGTCATCGAACCCGACTTCTCCGCCCGCGTGCTCGCGCGCGGTGAACTGCTCCTGGAGCCCGGCCTCAACTCTGCCCCGACGCGGGTCTCGACCGATTGCGACCCCGTCCAGCTCGAGATCTTCAACAACCTGTTCGCCTCAATCGCCGAACAGATGGGCATTACCCTCCGGCAGACCTCGTTCTCGACCAACGTCAAGGAACGGCTCGATTTCAGCTGCGCGATCTTCGACCCTCGGGGCGGACTGGTGGTCAACGCCCCGCACATTCCCGTGCACCTGGGGGCGATGGGCGAAACGGTCCGCCGCATTCTCGCCGACAACCCCGACCTCGCTCCGGGCGATGTCTACGTCACCAACGACCCCTACCGCGGCGGTTCGCACCTCCCCGATGTCACGGTGGTTACCCCGGTGCACGATCCGCGCTCGGGTCGATTGCTGTTCCTGACCGCCAGCCGGGCGCATCACGCCGAGATCGGGGGAATCGTCCCCGGCAGCATGCCCCCCTTCTCGCGGACGCTCGCCGACGAAGGGGTATTGATCCGCAACTTTCGCCTGGTCGAGCGGGGAGTGTCGCGCGAGGCCGAACTGGCCAGGCTGCTCGCATCGGGGCCGTATCCCAGCCGGTCGGTTCGCGACAACCTCGCCGACGTCGCCGCCCAGGCCGCCGCGAACCATGGCGGGGTGCAGCAGTTGCTGGCCCTTGTGGAACGCTATTCCCTCCCCGTGGTCGAGGCGTACATGGAGCACATCCAGCAGGCCGCCGAACGCAAAATGCGGCAGGCGCTCGCCCGACTCCCCGAC
>CAIUHT010000458.1 GCA_903898975.1 uncultured Planctomycetaceae bacterium | reverse complement strand
GAGCGTGCGCGAGACGGCGAACGCCGCGCAGAAGAACGCCGCGACGGCGAGCGACCGCGGCGCGATGAGCCCCGTCCTGACCGACGCGGCGACGCCGGCCCTCCCGACGGAGACTTTGGACCCCCGCCCGAAATGTTTCGCGCCCCGGCGGGCATGCTCCGCCTCATCCTCGTGGGTGACCCTGCCATCCACAAAGAACTGCGGCTCTCCGACGAGCAGGCGAAGCGAGCCGCCGAGCTGCACGAGAAGTTCCAAAGCGGGATGCGCGACAACTTCGAAGCGGTGCTCGGCGGCCAGGGCTTTCCCCCTGCCGGGCCTCCCAGACCCGAACAGTTCGAGCAGGTGCAAGACCGCAACGCCGAACTGATTCGCAAGCTCACGGCGGACCTCGACCAGGTGCTGACCGAACCCCAGCGCGACCAACTCGCGCAACTGGAACGTGACCGCCCCGGCCCGTTCCCCGGCCCTGGAGGTGGCCCCGGTGGACCAGGAGGTTTTCGCGGACCAGGCCCCTTTGGTGGCCCCATGGCCTTTGGTGGCCCCATGGGAGGTGGCGATCGAAAACTGCGCGAGAAGTTTGACACCGACGGCAACGGCTGGCTCGACACCGCCGAACGACAGGCGGCACGCGCCGAGGCGGCCCGGGGTGGCGGAGGTGGTCGCGGTCCTGGGGGCCTGGGACGCCGAGGGGGACCGCAGGGACCAGGCGGCCCCGAGGGAAGAGAACGAGGCGGGCCACCCGGAGGCGGAGGTTTTCCAGGGGGCGGCGGCTTTCCGGGGGGCGGAGGCTTTCCCGGAGGCGGCGGCTTTCCCGGAGGCGGAGGCTTCCCCGGGGGGCCTGGCGGGCGCGGGCCGTTTGGTGGGCGAGAAGAAGTCCCCGTGGGGCCCGGCCCCTCGGTGACGACCGCCGATGTCACGGCCCTGGAAGGAGGCCTCTACGACCCCGCTCTGATTCGCACCCTGTTCATCGATTTCGATGACGACGACTGGGAAGCCGAACTGGGAGACTTCGCCCGCACCGATGTCGAAGTCCCCGCGACACTCACCGTCGATGGCCAGCAGTATCCATTGGTGGGGGTCAGCTTTCGCGGGATGTCGTCGCTGGGCATGGTCGGCCCCGGGCACAAGCGGTCGCTGAATGTCTCGCTCGATATGGCCGACCGGGACCAGCGGCTGCAGGGCTACAAGACCCTCAACCTGCTCAACGCCCACGAGGACCCCTCGTTCCTGCACACCGTGCTCTACATGCACGTGGCGGGACAGTACCTGCCCGCCCCCAAGGCGAACTTTGTGCGGGTGGTCATCAACGGCGAAAGCTGGGGGCTGTATGTCAACGCGCAGCAGTTCAACCGGGAATTCACTACCGAACACTTTGGCGACGGGATGACCGCCCGCTGGAAGGTGCCAGGCAGCCCGGGCGGTCGAGGTGGGCTGGAGTACCTGGGGACCGACATCGAGCCCTACCGCCGGCTGTATGAGATCCGCTCAAAAGACACCCCCAAAAGCTGGAAGCGGCTGATCGAACTCTGCCGGGTGCTGAACGAAACCCCCGCCGAGCAGTTGGAAGCCACCCTCGCCCCGCTGCTCGACATTGACGAGGCGCTGTGGTTTCTGGCACTGGAGGTGGCGCTGATCAACAGTGACGGCTACTGGGTGCGGGCCAGTGACTACAGCCTGGCGCTCGATGACGCGGGGCGGTTCCACGTGTTGCCACACGACGCGAACGAAACGTTTCAACCCGGCATGGGCCCGGGGATGGGCCGCGGTGGCCGACCGGGTGGACCAGGCGGGCCGGGTGGCCCCAACGGGCCCGGGGGCTTCGGAGGCCGCCGCGGGTTTGGCGGGCCAGACGGGCGCGGGCGGTTCAACGGGCCCGAGGGGGGCGAACGGGATCG
>CAIUHT010000457.1 GCA_903898975.1 uncultured Planctomycetaceae bacterium | reverse complement strand
GGAGAACGCCGCCTGCTGGCGCCGGCCTCGCGTAGGTCCGACGCCGGGAGTTACCGCATTTACGAAAACCTGGGCCTGGTGCTGGGAACAGTCGATCAATCGGGCTGGGACAGACTGAAGAACGACTCTGAGGTCAGCGAAGCGGAAGAGGCTCCGCAACTGAGCCTGATTCGACCTGTTCGCGCCGCGGCGGCCGCCGCGGCGTCTCCCGTGCAGGGTCCGACCTGGGGAATCCAGAAGCTTGGGATCCCCGAACTTTGGAATCGAGGATTCAAGGGGGCGGGAGTTCGGATCGGCCACCTGGACACAGGTCTCGATGGGACGCATCCGGCCTTTCGGAAACGGGCCATCGCAGCCTTCGCCGAGTTTGATGCCCTGGGCAACCAGGTTTCGCGTCCGAAAGTGAAGGACAGCGGATATCACGGCACGCACACAGCCGGAACCCTGGTGGGGCGTCCAGTCAATGGTTTCGAGTTTGGGGTCGCCCCGGAGGCCAGCCTCTTCAGTGCGACAGTGATCGAGGGAGGAAACATAGTGGCCCGCGTGCTCGGTGGCATGAACTGGTGCCTCGGGCAGAAGGTTCAGATCCTCAACCTGTCACTGGGGATCAGGGGTTATACCCCCGCATTCCAGACACTGATTCAAGCCCTGAGGAACCGTGGCGTGTTGCCGATTATCGCCGTTGGAAATGAAGGGCCAGGAACCAGTCGATCGCCCGGAAACTATGAGAACGTACTGTCGGTGGGTGCCGGCGACGTGAACAACCGCATGTGGGTTAGTTCGTCGAGTCACAGGCTGACACGCCCCGTCGATCCCCTCGTTCCGGATCTCGTGGGGCCAGGCAGCGACGTTGTGTCGTGCATGCCAGGCGGTGGTTTTCAATCGCTATCGGGAACCTCGATGGCCACACCGCACATTGCTGGCCTCGCTGCCCTCTTGTGGCAGGCTGTCCCAACGGCGACCCACTCGGAGATCGAAACCGCGATTCTCTCTTCTTGCGCTCGACCTGCGACGATGCCGCCAAACCGCGCCAACCGCGGCATCCCTGACGCGCTGAAAGCGCTGAAGTTGCTGAATCCGGCCTTGGCGGCCAAGCCCCAGGGAGGCCTTGCGTCAAAGAAAGCTGCGACCCACCTTAAGAAAAACGACAAGACCAAGGTCGTCCGCAAGAAACTCGCTAAGAAAACGCCAAAACAGGTCAAGTCGGCGAAAAAGAAGTCAAAAGCTTCTAAGCCATAACACGGTCACCTATCTGCGATTCAACCGTAGTGCATGGGTTTTCTCAGCAGGTCACAGCCGAGATGTCCCCCCTCCGTCCGACGATCACCACATCACCGGCTTTTCCCCCTAGTCGCTCCTGAAGTCGTGTGCGAAGATAAAGGCATGAGTACCTCACCCCTCCCTCACATCGATCCTGAACTGATGCGTCAATTGACGCACGCGCGCCCGGGGGAGCTGGTGGAAGGTGTGTTCATGCTCCGAACTCCGTCGTCACAGGCTTGCCCCGACGCCTCTGAGACGCAAGACCAGGTTCAGCGGCTGCTGTCGTCGGCCCGTCGGCGTTCCGGGGCACGCGATGATCAGCTCACCATCTTCGAGAACCTGCAATCTTTCGCCCTCCGCGGCCCCCGCGAACTCGTGCAGGCGGTACTCGAAAGCCCTGACATCGCCTCTGCCATGGCCAACCAACAGCCCGAAAGCCTGTTGATCGAACCCACTTGCCCCGCCCCCCCTGCGCGCCGCCGCCGGGGCCCTGCCCCCCGCACAGCAGACATCAGCCCCCCCAGGCGTGCTGCCAAGCGTCGGGAAAAATCCCCGCCCAGCCAATAAGCCACGGTGACAGGTCGATGGCTTGTCGCCTGGCCAAGCCACGGTCTCGCTGCAGCCGCGTCGTCCGTCACCGCCCGCGCACCACTGGCAGGGTCACCTCGGTGATCACGTGCGTTCCCGGGGTCCCCGCCGGGAGGATGCCGGTGCCGCGGAGGGTGACCGTCGTTCCCGCAGGCCACGCCGCGGATGCTTCGACCCGCAGTGTCGCCACCGCGGCGGTCTGCCCTTCTTCGATCGTCACAGGCTCCAGCCGGATTCCCGCCGGGGCGTCCCGCAGTTCGATCTGCAGCGGCCCCCGGAACAGCGGCGTCCGGTCGAGCTGCAGCAGAATCTGCTGGGGCTGACCTTCCCGCACCACCAGGGACCGCTCCCGGCTTCGCAGTCGCGCCACTGTCGGCAACGGGCGAATCATGCACCGCATCTCGGAAACCTGCAGCATCGTCTGCCGCTGCCCCCACCGGTCGGTGAATTCGACATACCCCTGCGCGTAGATGTTCGAATGCGGCTGGATGTTGATGTGCATGGTCTCGGGCAGATACAGCGGCAGCATGATCTGCGAAACCCCGGCGGGGAACTCGGCGTCCTGCACCGCCACCCCGTCGTGATCCATAATCTGCCGGTCTCCCATCTGGATCTGAATCGGCCCGTCAAACCCATTCAGCCGTTCCACCTCCATCAGGTAGGGGTAGATCGTCCCCCGGTGGGCGTACTGATACGCCTCGCTGCAATACAGGCGGAACACCTGCTTGTGCCGGACCGTCAACTGCACATGGTCGGTCTGTGCCAACCCCAGCGAGACCCCTTCCAGGTCGTGCCCCAGGTGAGTCGCCTGCACGGTCCGCTCGAGCGTCGTCTCGCCCAGCTTCGCCCGGCCCACAATCTTCAGCCGCTGGTCCCCCGGCCGAGTGTCGTCGCTGGCAATCAACGCCACCTTGAACGTCTCTCCCCTGGCGGGCAGTTGCAATGGCTCGGCCTTCACTCCTTCGGGCAGCCCCGCGATCTCGAGATCGATCGGCACGCCGAAGCCCCCCAGGCGATCGACCCGCAGTTCCAGCTCGACCCGGTTCCCCTGCACGACGTTCAGAATGTCGCTGCTGGCCGTGAGCGCAAAGTCGGGCCGCGTGGGTGACACCGATAAGGCGTACGCAGTCTCCCGCGTCGCGGGGCCCCCTTCCCGCACCTGGATCACGTACTCCCCGGCGGCGGGTGCCAGCCACTCCAGCCGGCACGGACGCGGATACAACTCCACAGCGCTCGCCCGCGCCAACTCCCCCCCGTTGAGATCCAGCACTCGCACAATGGGCAGGCTGCCCAACCCGCCGGGAATCTCCCGACAGGCAATCGTCAGTCCCTCGCCCGCCTGGGCCGAGATGCGGTAGTCGTCCACGTCGTCGCGGCTGGTCAGCCGGCCGTAGGCCACCCCTGGCGTGGTGACCCGCGTCGCCTCGGCCACGGCGTTGTTTGGCTCGACTTCCACCGCGACGGGATGCTCATGCACCTGCAGGTCGACCCGCTCGATCCCGGGGATGGCCGGGGTGAAGGGGAGCTTGCCCGGCTGGGCCGGCAGCGGCTGCTGCCACGCCGCGGCCAGACGCGGCTCTGCGGCCCACAGGGGCAACAGCCGAAATTCGAGCAACTGCCCCACCTGCCCACCGGCGGGGAAGGGAGTGGCGACCTGGGGGGCGGTTGTCAGTGTCGCGCGATAGACATAGTGCGGTCCCCCCTGGAAGTTCAGGTTGGCGAACAGCACCCGGTGCGTCCCCGCCTCGGTGGCCCGAAACAACAGCACCGGGTCACTCCCCCGTCGCAGTTCTTCCACCGCCACAGGCCGGCCCGCCGGGTCGTACACCGTGACCAGCGGGTCGAGAGGCGAGCCGAGCCGACCGGCCGCCACATCGATCGACACAATCTCTCCCACCGCGAGAGAAAAGGTGAAGTGGTCGTGGTCCTGTTCGCCGGCGATCTGCCCGTTCAGCGTCACCGGGAGCGCGAGGGGCTCGGCACTCTCGGGGGTCGAGTTCGACTCGTGTTCGATGTGCTCGGGAAGGTCGCCCACCACGAACGGCCGGCCCCCGGTCCCGCCCCGGGCCGAAGCGACCCGCCACAACCGCTGCCCCGGCTCGGCATCGGGGGCGATGGTGATCTGCGAGGCAAACTCGCGGGGGTAGTTGATGGGTGTCCCCCCGGGCTTGCGGCGGGGTGACGCTTCATAGAGTCCGTGAGCCGGTTGGCCCAACTCGGCCGGGGCCGAGACTCCCTGGCCCACCAGGTGGAAGCGGGTGCGGGGGGGGAGGAATTCTCCCCCAACGCGGACCTCGACCGTGGTGCCCCGACGCCCCCCGGCGGGAAAGATGTGCGTGCTCGCCGGCTCGGTGGGAACCTGTTGGGCACAGAGCGCAGCAGGGAGAGCCAGCAGCCCCAGCAGGGCCCTGAGCGGGCCCAGCGTACGGCCCAGCGCCAGAACCAGGCCGGCCCGCGGGAAAACAGGTTGGCAGCGGGACCGACTCATGGGGCGACGCCGAGCTGGGAGGAATCGAGAAGCGAACCGGGGACCCGTCACGACCGTGAGGCTCAAGGGTGAGGCTCGACTGTGGGACTCGACCGTGGGGCTTGAGGGTGGCGTTAGAGCAGTTCGTGCACCGGGCGCCCGCCATTGGCCAGTTGCACGGGCCGCCCCACCGGCGTGTGCACCACGATGTCGGGGTCGATGCCGAGCAGTTTGAGCACTGTCGCCGACATGTCCCCCGGAGTGACCGGGCGATCGGTGACGTAGGCCGCCTGCGAATCGGTGGCTCCAATCACGTTCCCCCCCTTGATACCGGCCCCCGCCATCACAATCGAGAACGCCTGCGGCCAGTGATCGCGGCCCGCCATCTGGTTGATACGGGGGGTCCGGCCAAACTCGGTGGTCAGCACCACCAGCGTCGTGTCGAGCAGACCCCGCTCTTTCAGGTCGGTCAGCAGTGCCGACAGTCCCTGGTCGAGCGCGGGGACCAGCAGGTCCCGCAGGCTCAGCGTGTTCTTGCGGTGCGTGTCCCAGTGGCCATTCTCAATCGCCACGAACCGGCAACCCGCCTCGACCATTCGCCGGCCCAGCAGGCAGCATTGCCCCAGGCTGGTCATCCCGTAGGCGTCGCGGGTCTCCTGGCTTTCGCGCGAAATGTCGAAGGCCACGCGGGCCTTCGGCGAAGTCATCAGGTTGTACGCTTTCTCCTGGAAGACATCGACCGCCTGCACGGCCTGGCTCGACCGCTCGGCGGCCGCCTCCAGCCGGTTGATCTCGCGGAGCGCCTCCTGCCGACGCTGGCTCCGATCGTTGGCCACCCCGTCGGGCAAGACAATGTCGCGGACCGAGAACTCGGGCGAGGCGGGGTCCGACTCGATCACGAACGGCGCGTGACTGGCCCCAAAAAACGCCGGGCCACCACTGTTGAGAAAATTCGGCACCGAGATATACGGCGGCAACGCCCCATTCCCGCCCCCCACCTTCGACACCATCGCCCCCAGCGCCGGATGGACGTTGTTGTCTTGCTTGTTCCGGTTGAAGTTTCCCCCCACCCCCGGATGCACCCCCGTCATCATGACGTGGTAGCCCGCCGTGTGGTCGGGATCGCTGTGCGTCAGCCCCCGCAAGATCGCGAACTGGTCGGCGACCTGCGACATCCGCGGGAGGATGTTCGTCAGTTGCAGCCCCGGCACCTTCGTCTG
>CAIUHT010000456.1 GCA_903898975.1 uncultured Planctomycetaceae bacterium | reverse complement strand
TCGAGCAGGTCGCTCAGGCTGCGCCCGACAGTTTTGACACAGCCCCGCGCATCAATCGGGTGGCGGTCACCCCCGATTTTCACAAGGCCCGAGGCATTCCCGTCGGGACCGTGATTGAGACCACGGGCTTTGTTGTGCCCCAGGCGATTGGGAATGACATCAATTGCGGCATGAGGCTGCATGTCACGTCACTCGAGGCCGACGCGCTGACTGGCCGACTGGATGAGCTGGAAACCGCCTGTCGCCGGATCTACTTCGAGGGAGGCAGGAACATTCCCCTGTCGCGGGGACAGCGGGAGGCGATGTTCCGCGGGGGCCTGACCGCCCTGCTCGATGCCGTCCCGAAGTCGCAGTCCGAGGGGCTCTGGGGATTGGTGCACGACCTGGGATTGGGCGAGCAGCTGGACCGGGTCGAACAGCGCGGCAGCCTGCCTTCGAACCGGACGTTCGGACTGGATGACTTCCTGGGACCGTCGGACCGGCTGAGTCGGGATGGCCAGATCGGCAGCATCGGTGGCGGAAATCACTTCGTCGAGATCCAGCGGGTCGAGAAGATTCTCGATGGGCGGGTCGCCCATGCCTGGGGATTGAAGCCGGGGCTGGTGACCGTGATGGTGCACACGGGGTCGGTGTCGATCGGGCATTTCTGCGGCGAGGTGTACCGCGAGCAGGTGCGGAAAATGTACCCGGCGCAACTGCGGCATCCGGAGAACGGGGTGTTCCTGTTGCCGACGGGCGAGTCGCAGCGGGCGACGGTCGACCTGTTCTGGGACACGCTGAACAATGCCGCGAACTTCGCATTCGCCAACCGGATGTTCCTGGCGGTGATGGCGCTCGACAGCCTGCGAAAGGTGGCAGGCGATGTGGGGAGTGAACTGCTGTACGATGCCCCGCACAACCTGCTGTGGCGGGAAAAGCGGGACGGGGCGGAGGTGGTGGTGCACCGCAAGGGGGCGTGCCCCGCCCGAGGATTCGAGGCGATGGCGGGCACGCCGTTCGCCTACCAGGGCGAACCAGTGCTGGTGCCCGGATCGATGGGGGCTTCGAGCTATATCCTGGTGGGGCAGGGGCAGGACGAAGCGCTGTCGAGCGCCAGTCATGGAGCGGGGCGTGCGCTCTCACGGGGAGAGGCGATGCGGGGGCACGATGCGGAATTCGAGCAGTTTCTCAAGGCGTTCCGCGTGGTGACTCCCGTCGATCTGCGGAGCCCGGCGCTCCGGCAGCGACGCGACATTCTGACGGCGAAGCTCGACCAGCTGAAGCAGGAAGCCCCGTTCGCGTTCAAGGGAATCGGCCCGGTGGTCGAGACCTTGGCCGAGGCGGGAATCGCGCGTCCCGTGGCGGAATTGGTCCCGCTGCTGACCGTGAAGGGGTGAAGCCTGGCGGCTTCACCCGCTGCGTTGGCCGCGCACCCTGAACGGCGGAGTGCTGCCAGGGCGATCCCGCGTAAAACGACCGAGTTGCGGGCGCTCGACACAGCATGGGGCTGGTCGGGGGACGCTGCAGGCAATCCGGCGACGAGAGCGGACGGTCGCTGTGCACGGGCAATTCGCGGTGTGACTTAGAGTGCTGTCACGACGGCAAAAAAGCGGCGGAGAGATTCGAGCACGCGGGGTGTCTCGGTCTCGATCACATCGTTGTGATCGGCGTGCGGGAGTGGAACAAACTGCTTGAGGACCCCGTTGTGTGACTGGGGCGGGGCCGTGTTGAAGAGCATTCGCCCTGACGTCAGCGGGACGATGGTATCCCGCTCGCCATGCAGTGACAGCACCGGGCAGGTGACCCCACCCACACAGTGCTGCGATTCATACCGATCGACCAGCAGCAGACCGACGGGAACCCACGAAAACTGCGCGGCGGCAATCTCCCGCAGGCTGTTGAATGTCGACCGCAGCACCAGCCCGCCGGGAATCTGCTGGTCGGCACAGACGTCCGCCGCCAGGCGTGTCGCGACTCCGCCCCCCAGCGATTCCCCGAACAAGACGATTCGTCTGGCGGGAATCTGCAGCGGGCCCGTCAGCAGGTTCCAGGCGGATCTTGCATCCCGCCGCAGATCGGCTTCGGTTGGAGTGCCCAGGTTGTCGCCATACCCGCGGTAGTCGAAGCAACAGACTTCGGCCCCGGCGGCGATCAACACCTCGAAGTCAGCGAGGCGATAACCACGATGTCCAGCGTTCCCACAGAAGTAGAGCACCACCGGGGGGGGCTGGGGGGAACTGGAGTCTGCGTCAGCCTCTGTCGACGTGATGCTGGTCGAGGCGGGGGCTGGCGGTGCCGCGGTTGACTTTGGCACAGCTGACTGTGGCACCGCTGACAGTGACGCGGCGTCCGTTGAGTCGCTGGGAGCCTGCTGAGGATTGCGACGGTGAGCTTGGGCGACCGGGCTCTTGGGGCTGAGCCGCCAGCCGTTGAGTGTCTGTCCGTCTTCAGTGGTCACCTGCAAAGCCTCGGCGGTGGCCCACGGGAGGTCTGAGGGTGGGGCGAGGGCCGGGACTTGAGCGGGGTGATAAATGAGCCGGCGTTGAAAGAGTGCCAGCAGCAAGCAGATCAGCAGCCACCCCCCGAGTGCCAGGCAGGCCAGCCGGTAGGGCCAGAGCAGCCACACCGGCCAACCCTGAGCCGCCGGTATGGGTGGAGTGGTATATGCCGCTGCAGAGGGAGGTGCTGTCATGAGGGAATTGGCTTACGCGAGCACTGGCATGCTGGACGCTGGCCTGCACGAACTCTGATTTGCGTGTGAACTCACGGCTGCTGGCGGCAATCAGGAGAGGAAGCCGAAGTTTGCATCAAGGAGCCTTCTGCAACGAGCGGCCGGTGGCCTGAACGCGGCGCCGAAAGACCTTGTCCCCCGCGGTGACATAGAGGTGATCGAAGCGGGCCCCGCCGAGGCAGACGTTGGAGAGAGGGCCGGGCTGTGGGCGGGCAATCGTTCCTCCCAGGCGACCGGTGGGGTCGAACATCTGCACGCCGGCAAAGGTGGCGACATACAGCCGGCCTTGCCGGTCGAGCGTCAACCCGTCCGAGCCGGGACGATCGGCGCCAAAGGGAATCTGCAGCGGGCCGTAGTACCGCTCTTTCGAGCCGAGGGTGCCGTCGGCGGCGACGCGGAACGTCCAGAGGACGGGAAGTTGAGCGTCGGTGACGACCAGCGTACCGCCCCCTTCCCACAGGCCGATGCCGTTCGGCTTGAGCCCCTCCGCCACAATCTTCTTGTCGCCCCCCGCCGGGAGGTGCCAGACGCGGCCCCCGGGGGGGTCGGTGAACCAGATCGCTCCCTGGTCATCGAGGGCGAGGTCGTTGCAGTCGACATCGCGGGCCAGGATTTCGAACTGCCCGTCGGGACGATAAGCGACAATCTGCCGATCGCCCCCCCGGCAGCCAAACAGCCGGCCATCGGGCCCCACCTTCAGGCCATTGGTCTTGCCGGTGTCGGAGGCAAACAGCGAGACCTCGCCCGCGGGGGAGATGCGGTGAATGCGGCTTTCGGGGATGTCGCTGAAATAGACATTCCCAGCGGCATCGGCAGTCGGCCCCTCCGTGAACTTGTGCCCCTGCGACACCAGCTGCCAGCCCTCGTTGTCGATAAGGACACCCGAAAGGGCCATGTCCTGCCCCCGGGCAAGTCCGGGATGCAGGGCCGCTACCAGGCCGGGCACGGTGGCGAAAAGGCAGGCGATCAGCAGACGACGCAAGGGCATGAAGGCACCGGGGAGAGCGGAGAGAGCGGCGGGCGTGCGCCGAAAATGCGAACAGGGAATGGCAACGCAGAGAGGCGTGATTGGAAGACGCGGGGGACCAGGGTGGCCCGGCTGGGGCCTGGGGGGCACCGCGTCGCGGCACGCCTGGGTCGCTGGTTACTTGCGGTGCTCGCGCCAAAGCCAGCGGAGCGATTCGGGCATCAGGGCTCCACCGTGTTTCCCGTTGTGTCCGCCATCGCCATATTCGAAGCGATAGTCGTACCCGGCGAATTTGAAGGCGGCGGCCATCTCCTGGTTGGCCAGGGGCCAACTGCCGTGCAGGTTGTCGAGGTCGTTGCTCCCTTCCTGCAGGAAGATGCGGATCGGCTTCCGCTCGGTCTTGCGGATCAGGCTGGGGTAGACGTGCCCCCCGCGAATATTCGTGTAGCTCCCCACGTGCGACAGCACCTTGCCGAACGCCTCGGGCCGCTCCCACGCGGCGGTGAACGCGCAGATCGCTCCCGAACTGATCCCCCCAATGACGCGGTGGGCGGGGTCGGCGGTCAGCTTCAACTCGCGGCCCACTTCAGGCAGCAGTTCTTCGAGGAGAAAGCGGGCATATTGGTCGCTGAGAGTGTCGTATTCGAAGCTGCGATTCGCACGGGGCTTCTGTCCCTCGGCTGTGGCGGGAATCTGCCCGGGGTTGATGAACACCGCGATGGTGACCGGGATCGCTCCCTGGTGAATCAGGTTGTCGAGGACGATGGTGGTGCGAAACTGCCCCTGTGGATCGACGTAAGCGCCGCCATCCTGCAGGACCAGCAGCGCGGCGGGCTCGGTCCCCTTGTACTGCTGCGGGACGTACACCCAGAAGTCCCGCTCGGTTCCCGGAAAGATCTTCTCACTCACCCACCGCTTCTTCGTGACAGTCCCCTCGGGTACGCCCGGCTGACGCTGCGAGTCGGCGCCGAGCACGTAGTCGTCGGCGGCCCGGGCTGTTGTCACCGGGAACACAGCCAGGGAGAGCAGCCACATCGCGGCTCTGAGGAGCCACCCACGCCGGGGGAGGGGAGTGGAAGGGAACTTCGACATCACGACACCTGGAGAGCGGGGGAGGGAGGCGGAGACAAAGTGGTCCGCACTGCGGTCGCCGACAGCCAACCAAAACGGACGACCAAGGGGCCGGGAATCGCCCGACCAAACGACACTCTATCGCCCCGGCGCTGTCGCGGAAACTGTTCCCCGCAAGGTATTCTGACGCCCGGCGGGTCGGCTCGATGGACTGGCTGGCCGACCAAGGCAGAACGGTACCTTCGACCTGCGGCATCGCAGTACCATCGCCTTGTGGGTTGGTCACTCGTCAAGCCGGGGACACACTGATAAACGCCGGTGCTGGCTTGAGGTGGCCAGTCACCGGCGCGCGGTGGCCTGGCTGTCGAGCTGTCTCTGGTCTGTTCCTGTTGGGGGGCGTCTGGCGTCTCGCGTCGTTCCGCGTTGGACGCGCCCCGCTCCGTTACGTGTTCGCTTTGTGTCACTGGTTCACGTTTGTGGCTTCCCGTTCCCTTTGGACAAGCTGTATGCCCACGGTTCGCGACATTGTGCAGTTTTTCGAGCAACACTCTCCCGCGCATCTCGCTGAAGAGTGGGACAACACCGGGCTGCTGCTGGGACTTCCCGAACGCCCGGTCCGCAAACTGCTGACCTGCCTGACGCTCAGTCCCGATGTCGCCGCTGAAGCACGGGACCAGGGGGTCGACCTGGTGGTGACGCATCACCCCATCTTCTTCAAGCCGGTCAAACGGCTGACGGGCGACGACCTCCAGCAACGGATGATCCTGGAACTGGCCCAGGCAGGCGTGGCGGTATTCTCGGCTCACACCCGCTTTGACAGTGCCCGCGAGGGAATCAATCAGCATCTCGCCGAAACTTTGGGCCTCCGCGACATTGCAGCGCTCGAACCGGCGAGTGCCCCGGCCAGTTACAAGCTGGTGGTGATGGTGCCCAGGGATCATGTCGAGCAGGTTCGGCGGGCGATGTGGGACGCCGGGGCGGGGGTGATTGGTCAATACAGTGAATGCAGTTTTCTCATGCCCGGGACCGGGTCGTTTCGCGGCGGGCAGGGGAGCCACCCGGCCATTGGGGAAGCGGGGAAATACGAAACCGTGGAGGAGTACCGCATCGACATGGTCTGCCCCGCACCACTGGTCGACCAGGTGATTGCCGCGATGAAGCGGGCCCATCCCTACGAAGAGACCGCCTACGACATCGTGCCCCGGCGATCCCCGCAACTGGAGATTGGAGTGGGGCGGTTCGGGACGGTCCCCGAGATCTCGCAGGCGGGAGAGACTCGTCCACCCACACTGGCCGAGTTCCTTGACCACATCAAGCAGGTGCTGAACCTGGGGCACGTGCAGTATGCGGGACGGCTCGATCGACCGGTCCGACGCGCGGGGGTGGCGTGCGGTTCCGGGGGGGAATTCTGGCGGGTGGCGCTCAAGCGGAGGTGCGACGTGCTGCTGACCGGAGAGGCCCGGTTCCACACGTGTCTCGAGGCGCGGGACTCGCACTGCGCGCTGGCCCTGGTTGGGCACTACGCGACCGAACGACCCGCGATGGAGTCGCTGGCCCAACTGCTGGCACAGCGATTCCCAACGGTCGAGTCTTGGCCCAGCCGGGTCGAGACCGACGCCCTCCAGACCCGCTGAGAACGGGCCGACCGCACCGGGACTCTCTCATCCCGCCACTCGGACCGCAGCCTCAGGAGGGGAGGGGGGGCGTGGGAATTCCGAATTGGCGAGCGGTGTTTTTCCCAGGAAAGGGAGTGGTCGCGCGGCTCGCCCCCGGTCGCGATGACCGACTGTCTGACCCCCGTGGGAGTTTGCGGCTTCACGCCTGTTGCGGCGGTGGCACGATTCGGGGAGCGGACGCACTGTAGGCGAACATTGGCTCTCCCCGGGCCGGCTTCCGTTTGACGAGGCGGTCATCTATGGGCCAGGCGGGCTGACCGCTCTTGGGGTGGTTGGTACACTGAGGCCTGCGTGGTCTCTACGGCGATCTGCCGTGTCATCTGGCTGGGGCGGGGAAGTCCGAGCTGTGCGGAAACTGATCATCGACCTCGACCCGGGCATTGGCGATGCCCTGGCTGCCATTGTGGCCCTTGTCGATCCGGCGATTGACCTGCTGGCGTTGACCGCCTGTGCGGGAGCGGTCCCCGGGCCGGTCGCCTCGCGAAACCTGCAGTCGATTGTCGCCCATATCGATCCGCCGAAATGGCCCCGCCTGGGTTCGAGCCGGGCCCCGGCTCCGGAGGTCGAACAGGTCCCCGGGCTCTGGGAACCGTGGCTGGGTGGGGTGCATGGCCCGACCGGGCTGGGCGACCTCGAGTTTCCCGCCGCACAACTGCACAATCCGCACGAATCGCCCCGGGTGCTGGTCGAACTGGTCCGCGCTCATCCTCATGAGATCACGCTGCTCACGCTGGGGCCGTTGACGAACATCGCCGCGGCGACCGAACTGGCTCCCGAGTTTCCAGGACTTCTGGCTGGCCTGGTGGTCTGTGGCGGAGCGTTGACGTGTGGGGGCGATGTGACGGCCGCTGCCGAGTCGAACCTGTTCCTCGACGCCGAAGCGGCGCAGCGGGTGCTCTCACTGCGTGAGATCAAGACCCTTGTGCCCCTCGATGCGACCGCCCGAGTCATGCTCGACCTGGAGCAGTATGTGCAGATCACCGCGGGGGACTCGGCGGCGAACCGCTTTTTGCGGCGGCTGCTGCCGGTCTCGTTCCGCACCCATCGGCAGTTGCTGGGGATGGAGGGGCTGCGGCTGGCGGAGGTGGCGGCGCTGCTGACGGCGATCGAGCCGGGCTGTTGCCGCACTCAGCCCCTGGCGGTGACGGTCGAGACCCAGGGGGAACAAACTCGTGGCGCGGTGATCGCCGATCGCCGGGCGGCGTTTGGCGCAAGGCCGAATGCCGACGTGGTGTGGGAGATTGATCCGGCCCAGGTGCTGCGTTATCTGGCGGGAATCCTCGGAGGGGCGGCATGACGCTCGAGGTGCTGTGCTGTGGCATCGTGGTGGCCGACTTCATCTGCGAACCGGTGGCCCACTTGCCCCGGGCCGGGGAACTGGTGCTGACGGGGGGAATCTCGTGGGAGATTGGCGGCTGCGCGGCAAATGTTGCGACGGGGCTGGCCCGGCTGGGGGTCTCTGTCGGGGTGGTCGGCCGGGTGGGCGAAGATGACGCCGGCCGGTTTGTGCGGTCGCGACTTGATGCCCGGGGTGTTCGGACGGAACTTGTGCTCGACACCGCCGGAGAGCAGACCAGCAGCACGCTGGTGGTGAATGTCACTGGCGAAGACCGGCGGTTTGTGCACACGTTTGGAGCCAACCGGCGGTTTGACGGGAGCGAGGTGCCCGTGGATTTCGGTGGGGCGAAAGTGCTGTACCTGGGGGGCTTCTTCCTGATGCCCACCCTGCAGGCCGAGCGGGTGGCGGCCTTGTTTGCCGCAGCCCGGCGGGCGGGGGTCATCACCGTGCTCGACGTGGTGATCGCCGATGCGGCGGGAACCTGGCCCGCGTTGCAGCAGGTGCTGCCGCACACCGATGTCTTTTTGCCCAATCACGACGAGGCCGTGCTGGTGACCGGGTTGACCGACCCGGTTGAACAGGCCGAGCGGTTCGTACAGGCCGGGGCGGGAACTGTGGTGATTACGCTGGGAGCGACAGGGGCGCTGCTGCGGACACCGACCGGACGGTGGCGAAGCGGCGTGTTTCCAGTCCGGTTTGTCGATGGTACGGGAAGTGGCGACGCATTCGCGGCGGGCTACATTCGCGGCCTGCTCGAGCAGGCAGACCCCACCCGCTGCCTGGAGATGGGAGCGGCCCTGGGAGCGCGGTGTGTCATGCAGCCTGGCGCGACAAGTGGAGCGATGACCCGCGAGGAACTGGCGGCGTTCCTTGAGCAGAACCGCCTGGCGATCAATCCCGGCTGATCTTGCGTGGCTGATCTATGCCGCGCTATCAAAGCGGAACTGTCGAGCGAGAAATAATGCGCTTTGGTAGTAGGGCCGCAGAATCCTGCTCCCGAGCGGTGTGCATTTGCGTTTGGCCAGCCTGGCCCGGTGGCGTGCTGCGTTGAGACCGACTGCGTTGCAGAGGAATGCCTTCGTGGCTGAGTGTGGCGTGACGGGCTCGGGCGACAGCAGGTCCAAAAAACAAACCCGGCGGGCACGGGTTGCTGACCGTGCCCGCCGGGCGTTGGTTGTGGGCCGACTGTCGCCTGAGCGATCAGTGCGCCTTGGCC
>CAIUHT010000455.1 GCA_903898975.1 uncultured Planctomycetaceae bacterium | reverse complement strand
CGGGTTCTGGCAGCAGGGGCTCGATGTGTTGGCCGACATGGTGACCCGGGCCGAGGAGTTGGCGGGTCAGGTGGGGGCCGCCTGACAGCGGGCGTTGCCCCGGCGTGGCTTGGCCAGGCGCAGCCGCGCATGGCACTGGTTGGTGCCAAGCGGCGAGTCGGGTCGGTTGATGAGTGTGGAGAGCCCCTGGGGTCGAATCGCCGTCGCGTTCGATTCCCTGGGAACACCAGCGCACGAGCCGACCAGCGAAGCTGGTGGCAGGCTGGTTTCGGCGGGACGTGAGTGACTGGTCTGCAAGCGTTTGTGGCGTGGTTGAGTTTCGGGCGTGGTTGAGCGGTGTCGGTCGGCCCCTGTCCTGCGGTCTCCGAGGCGAGAGAGCGAGAGCATGCTGAAACTCCTGGGAAACACGACCCGACTCTGCGATGGGATTCCCCGTCGTGAGGTGCTCCGGGTCGGAGGGATGGGGGCGTTCGGGCTGTCCGCTGCGGGCATTTCCCGGCTGCGAGCCGCCCAGGCGGCCGAGGCGGGTTCGTCGCAGGCTGTGGCCAACGCGGGGCTGCCGGGGTTTGGCAAGGCCAAGTCGTGCATCCTGCTGTTTCCGTATGGCTCGCCCCCGCAGCACGAAACGTTCGATCCCAAGCCCGAGGCGCCGGTGGAGATCCGCGGTGAACTGGGGACCATCTCGAGCGTGGTTCCGGGATTGTCGATCTGCGAACGGCTGCCCGAGGTAGCCCAGGTGCTCGACCGCTGCACGGTCGTGCGTTCGGTCACTCACCCCTACCCGCTGCATTGCGTCGCCTACAGCGCCACCGGCAACCCCGATTACGACGTCTCGCTCGAGACCCGCCCGCGCGACCTGCGGCACTGGCCGTTTCTGGGGTCGATCGTGGGGTGTGCCCGCGAGCGGTCAGGGGACCTGGCGGCGGGTATGCCGGGCAACATCGGGCTCCCGTGGCTGCTGAATTCGAAGAGTGACATCGCCCCGCTGGCGGGTCCGTACGCCGAGTTCCTGGGGCAGCGGCATGACCCGTTCTGGCCGACCTTCAACGGACGGGGGACGCGGGTGGGGCCTCACCTGAGCGATGCCCAGACCCGCGATGTGGTCGACCCCTACGCAGGTTGCACCCCCGAGGGGCGATTTGAAATCAGCGACAGTGGCCAGTCGGGGCCCGAACTGGAACTGTCCCGCCTGGGGCGGCGTCGCGACCTGCTGCGGCAGTTCGACACGCTCAATCGGCGCATCGACAAGGTTGCCCGGGAGGGGCAGTACGACCGGCATCAGCAGTTGGCGTTTTCCCTGCTGGCCGATCCCCGACTGAGGAAGGCGCTGGACGTGACCCAGGAACCGCTGCCGGTCCGCGAGCGGTACGGCCTGACGCTGTTCGGGCAGAGTTGCCTGGCGGCCCGGCGGCTGGTCGAAGCCGGGTGTCCCTTTGTGACGGTCTTTTGGGATGCCTACGAGATCTTCGCCGGGTGTGCCTGGGACACGCATGCCAATCACTTTCCCCGGCTCAAGGAGTACCTGTTGCCGGGGATGGACCTGGCGATGTCAGCGTTGATTGGCGATTTGACGGAGCGGGGGTTGCTGGACGAAACGCTGGTGGTCTGGATGAGCGAGCATGGCCGGACCCCGCAGATTGATTCGAAGCCCAAGGGAGCGGGCCGGCACCACTGGTCGCGGGCGTATTCGGTGGCGCTGGCCGGGGGGGGAGTGGCGGCGGGACGAGTGGTGGGGTCAACCGACCCCACGGGAGGCGAAGTCGCCGACACGCCGGTGTCGCCCAAGGACCTGTTGGCAACCACGCTGCACCTGCTGGGGATTGATCCCCACTGGCAGGTTCCCAGCTGGGATGGTCGGCCGCTCCCCGTGGCAGGATCGGGAGTGGTCCGGCCGGAGTTGATTGGGTGAGGGGCGGGGGG
>CAIUHT010000454.1 GCA_903898975.1 uncultured Planctomycetaceae bacterium | reverse complement strand
TTTTCGTTTTTGCTCAGGCCACCTGGTGAACTGGGAATGCTGTTCGGGAGTGGTCCCGGCAGGCAGATTCCGCAAGGCAGGCGAAGAACGGATCGGGAGAGCCTAAAGTTCGGGCTCGGGAGTCTCCTGGGGGGCCCAATCGACCTCGAGAGCGGCTTCCCGTTCGGGGGCCAGCAGCGAGGCGCCGACCGCGGCGGCCAGGATCGAGAGAATCGCCACCAGCGACACCCCCGACGAAACGTGCCAGTAGTCGGTCAGCATCAGCTTGGCCCCCACAAAGACCAGGATGGCCGCCAGTCCCTGGTGCAGGTAGCGGAGCTTGCTCAGCAGACCCTGCACGGCGAAGTAGAGAGCCCGCATCCCGAGCAGTGCCAGGGCGTTCGACGTGAAGACCAGGAACGGGTCTTGCGTGATGGCCAGGATGGCGGGAATCGAGTCAAAGGCGAAGACCAGGTCAGTCGCCTCCACGCAGATCAGCACCAGCAGCAGCGGAGTCAGCTTCAGTACTCCCTGCTCCCGCACCCAGAACTTTTCGCCGCGGTAGTCGTCGGTCACGGGAAACAGGCGGCGGGTCCACCGGAGAATCGACAGCTCCCCCGGTTCGGCCGGACCGGCGTTCCCCTTGAGCAGCTTCCACCCCGAGTAGCACAGAAAAAGCCCGAAGAGATAGTGCAGCCAGTGGAATCTCTCGAGCAGCGAGATGCCCGCCAGGATCAGCACCAGCCGCATGATCAGGGCCCCAATCACCCCCCAGAACAGCACTCGATGCTGCAGGTGCGTGGGAACCCGAAAGGCCTGAAAGCAGAGCAGGAATACGAAGATGTTGTCGACGCTGAGCGACTTTTCAACCAGGTAGCCGGTCAGGAACTCGAAGGCGGAGTTGTTGCCCAGTCGCCAGGCGATGAACCCGGCGAACCCCATCGCGACGACCACCCAGCCGAGGCTCCAGAGCAAGGCTTCCCGGAGTTGCATGGCTCGACTGGAGCGGCGTCCGCTCCAGAGATCGAGGGCCATCATGCCAGTGATCAGGGTTGCAAACAGCAGCCAGCCCGAGGTGTTCATTGTCAAAGTGGGGAGGGAGTTGCGAGTCCGCGAACGGCCGGCCGAGGAGGCCGACCAGGTGTCTGACGAGAGAACGCAACGCGACGGGAAAAGGTTCAGGCCACAGGCTCAGAAATATTCACAAATAGGAATTATCGATTTGATTGATAGACAAACTCTCCTGTAGCATCTGCGAGATGGACTGGCTCAACTACCACCACCTGCTGTATTTCTGGATGGTCGCCCGCGAGGGGAGCGTGGCGCGCGCCGCCGAGCGCCTGCTGCTGGCTCAGCCGACCGTCAGTGCCCAGTTGCAACGGCTGGAGGCGGCGGTGGGGCACAAGCTGTTCAAAAAGGTTGGTCGCAATCTCGCCCTGACCGAGATGGGTCACACGGTCTTTCGGTATGCCGACGAAATCTTCGCGATCGGTCGCGAACTGCAGGACACGTTGCGGGGGGGGCCATCGGGAGGGGCGCGGCGGCTGCATGTGGGCATCGCTGACGTGGTGCCCAAGCTGGTCGCCTACAAGCTGCTGGAACCGGCCCTGCTGGTCGATCAGTCGATCCACATGGTCTGCCTGGAGGGGAAGCCCGACCGCCTGCTGGCCGAACTGGCGGTGC
>CAIUHT010000453.1 GCA_903898975.1 uncultured Planctomycetaceae bacterium | reverse complement strand
CCAGGTTGGGCGAGTGCCCGCGCCGCGAACCCTGGTCACGCGGAGCCGCGAGCCAGTTCACGAACCACTCGGCCGAGATGGTCGTCGCCGCCCGACCCAGCTCAGGGCCGGGCTCGAGTGGTGTGTTGGCATCCCCCGCGTGACAGGCCGCACACCGCCGCGACGCCCACAACTCGGCCCCCTGCACGAGTGTGTCGTCGTGGGCTGGCAGCGTGTCGTCGTCCAGCACATGCTCCAGCGCGCGGCCGGGGAGCGGTTCGGCGAAGAACCCCGGGCCGCTCCAAAGCAGGTTCAACTCTCCCTGCGGACCTGCGCTCGTGTATTCGATCTCGAGTGGTGCGTCCTGACCATCGAGTTCCACTTCCTCGCCCCCTCCCCAGCCCGGTTCCGCCCGCTCGGCCTGCGTGACAATGCGTCCCCCCAGGCGAACCACCACCCGTCCCTGCACCCACGCTGGAAAGCGATAGCGTCCCGCCGCCGGCACAATGAGTGTGCCCCGGAACACGGCATGCAACGTCTCTGCGGAAGGCTCGGTCTTGGCTTGCGGGTCGCCCCAGTTCACGACGACCTGCGAGACAACGCGGGTGACCCGGCTGGCTCCCGAGGTGTAGACCCCATGCAGCCCCGGTGCCGTCTCCTGGGCCACGAGCGGCGCGCCCGCCAGGCACAGGCTCAAAACCAGCGTCAGCTCCAGCAGGGCCAGCCACCGGCGTTGGGGGGGCGGGGTGCATCGCCCACGGAGCGAGGGGCACCCACCCCGCAACGAGCAGAAATGCAGCGACGGCGGATTGGAGCAGGCGGTGATGCAGCGCATGAAGGTCCGTTCCATGAACTCCGAGTTCCAACCCGCGCGAGAATCGCCGCTGGTGGCAGTCGGGCACGCCCCCTGTTATACCCGAATGGAGTCGCGACTGTCGCGAAGCAGCCGCAGCCCAGGGCGGGCTGGACTCAATTCGATCGCCAGGGCGGGCTACTGGTGTGTGTCCGACTCATTGTTGTCACACTGCTGCCCACTTGCTGCTGCCACATCGTTCCTGCCACGTCGTTCCTGCCACGTCGTTCCTGCCACGTCGTTCCTGCCACGTCGTTCCTGCCAAGTTCGTTCCCTTCCCACCAACCACTCAGCGGTCAGCTTCCGCCAGTTCCTCCCCATCATGCCCGTCGATCCTGCGGAACTCAGTTCTCTGTTATGGCGGCTGCAACAGGGGGAATTGGCCATCCCGCAGGCGATCGAGCAACTCACCCGCGCGGGGTGGGTGGATGACGCTGCGGCGGTGACCGCCCAGGTCGATCTCGACCGGCAGCGGCGCTGTGGCTTCCCGGAAGTGATTTACGCGCCTGGGAAGACAGTCACAGCACTGGTCGAGATTTTCCGGCGGTTGGCCGAGCACGGTCAGCCTCCCCTCGCGACGCGGGTCTCGGAGGAACAAGCCGCGGCGTTGCTGGCGAATTTCCCTCACGCACTGCACAACAGCGTCGCCCGCACGGTCCGGCTGCCACTGAATTCCCCCGCGCCGGCCCATCGCGGGCCAGTGACCAGCTCTGGGCCAGTGACCAGCGGGCAAGTGACCAGCGGGCACGTGGCGGTGATTTCGGCGGGCACCAGCGATCGCCCTGTAGCGGAAGAAGCGGTCGAGACTGCCTTGTGGATGGGCTGCCAGGTCGACCTGATCCTGGACGTGGGAGTCGCGGGGCCTCATCGCCTGCCCGCCCAGCGCCACCGCTTCGAGCGCGCGGCGGCGGTCGTCGTGGTGGCGGGCATGGAGGCGGCCCTCCCGTCGGTCGTGGGGGGCTTCGTGGCCTGCCCCGTGATTGGCGTCCCTACCAGCGTGGGGTACGGAGCCCACCTCGGCGGCTTCGCGGCACTCCTGGGGATGCTGAATAGCTGTGCGGCGAACGTGACCGTCGTGAACATCGACGCCGGTTTCAAAGGGGGCTACCTCGCGGGCCTGATCGCCCAAGGCCCGCGGGCGAACCCGGGCACGCCCTCCGCCAACCAAGCCCCGGGCGGATCGATCTAGCTCCACAGGCTCGCTTCAGGGAGGCTCGATCTCGCGACGGCACGCCGCGCGCGGTTCGTCCGCGTTCGTCTCCGCAATCGGCCACCGTCCCCCCCTCTCCCGCGCGAGCGGTTGTGACAAACAGCGGCCACCGTTGTCGCGAGGGAGGGGCGGGGTTGGGGAACAATAAGTTGCCGTCGGATCGTT
>CAIUHT010000452.1 GCA_903898975.1 uncultured Planctomycetaceae bacterium | reverse complement strand
GGTTTTGGCAAGCGGACGGAAGTGACCCAGCAGGTGTGGGGCCTGCTGCAGCGGCTGGGGAGTGAACCGGGGGCGGCGCTGCAGATCAGCTGCTTCAAGATCTCGCCCGTCGGGATGACCGGGGTCCAGACCATCGCCCTCGAACTGGCCGGGCAGGCCCCCGCACCAATCGACCATGTCTTCTGCCCCGCCGGGGGGGCGGGGGCCGCCGTGGCGGTGGCCCGCGGCTTTCGCTGGCTCGAGACCCGGGGGGAACTGGCGCGGGTGCCGCGGATCGAGGTGGTGCAGCCTCGGGGGAACGACACCATCGCGACCCCCATGCGCGAGAAGTGGCCGCGTGGTCGCGAGGTGGTGTGCGAGACCCGCATCAGTGGGCTGCAGGTGCCCGACCTGATCGACGGACAACTCGCCATCGACGAGTGCGGTGCCACCGGAGGTACGGGGCACGTGGTTGATGATGAACTGATCTGGCAGACGCAGGGGCGACTGGCCCGCGAAGAGGGGATCTTCTGCGAGCCCGCCGGGGCGGCGGCGACCGCCGCGGTGCTGCAGGCCGTCGAGCGGGGTGAACTGGCCCGCGATGCGATTGTGGTCGCGCTGGTGACCGGTTCGGGCTTCAAAGATTCTCCGTCGGTGGTGCGGATGACCGGAGAACGCGAGATCCCCGTCGTCCCGTTCACGCAGTTCGCCGCGGCGGTCGAACGCTAAGCCGGCAGGGACCGGATCGAGTTGGGCCGGGCGACTGGCGCGCAGACGACAGTGCAGCGGGCCCACGAAGTGGAAGAGGCCCGCCACTCACTCCCCTCCATCCTCCACCCGCGACCCGCCCCCCTCCACCCGCCCGGCTGTTGAAAGAATTGACCGAGGCGAGCGTTTCACTCCCTCTCCCGGTGATCTGGAAACTCTTTCACGCATCTGGAAAGCGACCGGTGATTCCCGGCTTGAGGCGCGGTGTGGGCAGGGCAGAATGGACCGTGTTGTGCCTCCCAGTTCGGGGGGCGCTCGCACTGGGTGCCACATGCCCGTTCAACCTCCCCGCTGGCTCTGGAATCTCGATCAACTGGTCGAACGGGCGACCACAACCACGCCCACGACGCACCTGATCGACACGGCGATCAAGAAGGTCGCCGCCATCTTTCGCCCGCTCCCCGGCCGGGAAATCGCCGAGGTCGGGGTGCTGTGTACCGCCGTGGTCGGCACACCCCCGGCACTGGAGGCCCGGCTCGAAAGTGTCGTGGCGGCGCTCCCCTCGGGCACATTGCTGGCGCCCACCGCGCGGGGGGTCTTCACCCCCCAGGCGGCGAACTGGCACTGGATCAGGCTGGAGGCCAGCCACGCTCCCGCCGACCCACTGATCGCCGTCGTGATTGGCTGGTCGAGTGGAACCGTGGGGACCGCCAACAGTGCGACCCTGTCGCTGCGCGCGGGGGGGGCGTTCGCGGCGTCGAACCTCTGCCCCCTGTCGCACTCGGGAACCGCCTGGACCACCCACGCGGGAAACGTCCCGGTCATCGCGATTCGCTACCGCGATGGGACCCTGCACCCCGGGCTGCCCCCCCTGCGGTCAGTCACCACGCTGATCCTGGGCACCACCACCACCCCCACGGAAGTTGGCAACCGCTTCCAGGTCGACGCGGGGCTGACCATCGACGCGCTGGGAGCCGTGGTGCGCCTCCCCTCGGGCTCAGGCGCTCAGCTCACGCTGTATCGGCCCGATGGGTCGACACTGGTCGCCCCCCCGCCCCTGCTGGCCGGCCGCGACCTGGTCTCCACCAGCAACCAGGGGATGACCGTGTTGCCCGTGGCCGACACCCGGCTGTCGCGTTTCGAAACCGTGCTGCTGGGCCTGCGCGGGACAATGGCGACCGGCTGCCAGACGGTGAAGCTCAGTTTTGTGGATGCCGCGGCTCGTGAGTCGGCTGTGGGGCGGACCTGGTGGGTGCAACGGACCGGGACCGGAGCGTGGCAGGAGGATCTCGCCGCGGTCGCCGCCCTCGTGCCCCGGGTCATCGCGTACGACACAACCGGGGGCTGGCGTCGCCACCCCGGCCTGACTGGAGGATTGCCGGGATGAAAGAGATTGTGGAACGCGGGGCGGTCGGGGTGCTGCTGCACCTGTTTTTGCCC
>CAIUHT010000451.1 GCA_903898975.1 uncultured Planctomycetaceae bacterium | reverse complement strand
GATGTAGGCGACCGTCGCCCTGCTGAGGGGGTCTGGGCCCTTCAACTTCTCGCTGATGGCCCTGTAGCGGGCAGTGATGTCCCTCCAGTTGACCGCGGTGGACTCGGCCGTCTTCATCCAGCCCATCCTGGTTCCGATCTCCACCCA
Source organism: uncultured Planctomycetaceae bacterium (assembly GCA_903898975.1). GTDB lineage: Bacteria > Planctomycetota > Planctomycetia > Planctomycetales > Planctomycetaceae > UBA10511. The sequence continues at coordinate 9,545 of CAIUHT010000451.1, read as the reverse complement.
GTCCGACCGAGACAGATTCATTCTCATCATGATATCCTCGTTTAGGTGCCCCTGACGAATGTCGCCTTCCCCAGCCGCCTCGGTTTTCATCACATCGATCTTGCCATGTCGATGATCTCATTCTTCACCATCTCCGCGTTCCTGTCGTCCTTGAGCCATTTCTGCAGCTCCTTGTTGAACTGCACCATCTCCTCATCGCTGAGGGGCTCCAGCTCGTCCGTCTGTTGATTCAACCTGACGGCATCGAACGCCTCTATTCTCATGGGCTCATCGGGGTCGAGCTCCTCATGTTCATCTTCCATCTCTGCCCCCATGGGTGAGTGGAGGACAACCGCACTGATGCTTATCTGATAATCACTGTTCGTCACACCCATGATCTCGGGCATCCGATCAGAAAATTCCTCTGCATGCATGGTCTTTTCCACCCGTGTCTTTCTGGGTGGAGCCATCTCTCCAAAATCATCTCGGCTGTTTTGCAACTGCGCCGTCTTGAGCCATCCCATCCTCTTGCCGATCCCCATCCAGTCTGACCTTGACAGCTTGATGTTCATGTTGATATCCTTCCCCATTGCTTGCCTTTCATCTTTCCCCACCAATCATCTTGATGGATCAGCCATCCTCTTCTTCTGGGATTCCGTTGGCTCACCTCTGCCGAATGTGACGTGTGCCGTCGGGTCGTCGCCCCTCGGGTCGAAGCCCAACCTCCCACCCATCACCGCCTCTGCCAGCGAGATCGAATGCATCAGCTCCTGCGGGTGCAGCTCGCCGTCCGCCAGGGCCTCCTTCACCGCATAGAGCAGGCCGGTGTACCCGTCCCTCTCCAGGAACTTGTAGATCACGTTCTCCGTGTTCCAGTTCTGGCTGATGCGGCCCTGGTCCACGCCCCTGCCGTATGCCCTGCCGCGCATGTCTCCGATCTCCCTCACCTTCGCCACCATCTCCGCGGCGATGCCGCCCAGCTCCCTCATGTATGACGATGGGTCGCCGCCCTCCAGCGCCGAGCGTGCCTCCCGCGCCCAGCGTGCGGCAAGCGCCTGGAGCTCGGGCTCCATCTGCGCATACCTCATCCTCTCCGGCGAATTGGGGTTGTCGATGATCTCGCGGAAGCCCCGTTCGGGGGTGCCCGCCGCGGGCCTCTTCTTGAAGCCGACGCCAGGTATGTAGACGACGTCCGCGTTGTCGTTGTTGCCAATCGCCGACGAGGGCTGTATCTTGAACTGGTACGGCCTCCCCATGAAGTTGCCGCCATCGACATTCTCCCCGATCCACCTGTTGATCACCTTGAAGCGGGGGTCGTTCTTCTCCACGTTGATGAACACCGTGTTGTCGATGTCGCTGTGGGGCGCATACTGCATGGTGACGGCCGCGCCGATCATCTCGTGGTGGACGATCTTCACGCCAGGGTGCTCCGCCTCCAGGTAGGCCCTTATCTTCTGCAGGCCACGCTCCACGTTCCTCTGCACCTCGGGCACCAACTCCTCTGTCCCAGGCTTGAAGATGTTGCTGAGTCCCGACTGGGGCAGGTCCACAATCGCGGCCCTCCGCACCAGTCCCCATCCAGACGCCGTCTTCTTCCACACATACTTCATGTCCTTCTCCATCAGAATATCCTCCGCCACCATGGCAGTTTGCTCTTCTTCCTCTGGTACTTGGGAGCCGTTGGGCTGTAGTCTCCGATGTCCCACCACAAGCTGTCGTTCACAAACGATCTGCACCCGCGGCTCTCCGGATTCTCTTCCAGGCGCCAGAAGCCCCTGAAGGAGAACTTGCCACCCTCGTAGACCGCCACGCCCTTCAACTCCATCTCATATCGGGTGCGTGTCTCGCGCCTCTCCTCTGGGCGGCGCACTCCACTCCTGGGCTCAAGGTTCTCATCGTACCCTTCTGAGCTGGACTCCTCGCGCACACTGAGCGTGCTGTACCCCTTCCAGGTGGCATCGCCATACTGCAGGTCGACCATGGATCCGACGCCGGTGATGCCCCTCCGCTTGATCTCGAGCCTGACCTTATCGTCCACCGACCGCCTCAACTCCCGGTCACAGCGCCAGAAGCTGAGCGTACCGCTCGTGGTGCGTTCCTTCTGCCACTCCCTGCCGCCCTCGTACCTGAGGCCGTAGATGGGATCGCCTGCACGCTTCTCCATACCCCATCCAGACGCAGTCTCATTCCATTCATAAGCATTCATTCGTCATCTCCTCCTGTTTCCTCGTCTCCTCGGTGACGCCGCCTGCCCAGATCGCCCAGGGCCCTGCCGATCTCCCCACGGACGCCCTCGGGTCCACCCAGGAGTTCCAGGAAATCCGCGTCATCCGCCGCATCGTCGACCCCCTCCGGCACATCACCGCGGCCACCCAGGCCGTCCCGACGGACAATCGACCCCTCTGGTGGCCCCCCATCGTCATCCACGATCTTCACCGGAACCCTCCCCCTCCGTATGTCCCGCAGGACATCGGGGGGTATGAGGCCGTCCCCCTCTGCAGACTTGAGCCAGTCCATCGCCTGACCCACCCTCAGCCAATCGGATCGCGAAATCTTCAACTTCATGCGGCACCATCTCCTGCAGGCTATTTAGCATGCGCCCCACATTCCCCCTCCGTGGAGGGGGAGGAAATGTTGCACCATGAACCACCTGAGTGGATCTACCTCTTCTTCGGCCCGCGCCCTGATCCAGAGCACCTCCTGGATTTGCCCTTCACAAAACGGCTCCAGTGGAACCATGCCGCCCATCCGAAGAGGATGGTCACGCCGATATTGAGCACCAACTCTGACGGGGGGGCTCGCTGAGGGAGAGCATGTTGAGGGTGGTTCCCGACGGGCACCCCCCTCACAGCCCCCTTTACACCAGTACCCTGGAGGATTTCTCCCCCACGGCAAACCCCCGTTTGTCGATCACGCCTATCCCCATGTAACTCCTGTCGGAGAAGTACTGACTGGTGAACTCATGAAATCTCCCATGCCCCTCCCCCTTCAATTCCCCCCACGCCCGCACCACCCCAGGACATGCATCTGAACTGATGTCGTGCAGGACAATCACATCGCAGTGGGGCTCCACCATCCTGTAGTCCCTCATAACATCTTCGTATCTGTGTGAGCCGTCCACCAGGCACACGCCCCACCTGCGCCCCGAGACAATCCTACCGAAGTCTTCCGATGAACTCGACCCGTGATGGTACGGGAATCCGTTGTCATCCATGTACAGCCCCAGCTCTACAGGTCTGCAGATCACATCGCACCCGACGGCCTCCAGCATCAGGTTCCTGCTCCTCAGCGCCTCGCATGTCAGCATGAAGGTACCACCATATCTGGTGCCGATCTCCAGATATGAACTGAACGGACCCTGGGAGTCGAGCCAGGAGAGGTATGGCGCGGTCTGGTTAGGCATCACCCACGACCTCACCCCACCCATGTATGCCACCAACTCCCCAGGCAGTTCGTGCGGCTTCTCCCCGTTTATTCCCATGTCCATAATAAGTGTCTCCACCTGGGCGGGGTCATGCCACCCCCTGAAACCCCTGACGGTCTGGACAAACTCCTTGATCATTTCTAGAGATTTCTGCATGCGCTAGCCCACCTTCCACGGTATAGCTCAATATTAACCTTTTATACATTTTTTTTTGCACAATCACCTCCTGTGAAAACCCACAGCGAGTATACCCCAAAAAATCCCTCCCCCCACCTCCCCAAAAGGTATCCCCCACAGCCCATTCTGGAAAATGGGGGGGTGGGGCAGCCCCCTCCGTCATGCCCGCGGTGACGGACGCCCGTATGCTTCTGGCCACAATTTGCGCGCCTCGGCCTCCAGCATGATCCTCATCCGCCTGGTCGCGTCCTTGAAAAGCCTCTGGCGCACATGGTCCTTCACACCCCTCTGCACCACCCTTCCAGACCCCGCCCCCTCCGCCCCCTCCAACCCCAGCTCCCCCGAAAGTTGCTGAATGAACCTTCCGTCGCCCACTTCCTTCTCGATCTCTGCGTTGCCCAGCGCTGCAGAGGCCGCGCTTGACCTCATGGTGGCCACCATGTCCTTGAGCAGAGACTGGGTGATCCTATTGTGTATGTACGAAATCGATCCAAGAATCATGTTCCTGTCTAATGGCTTGCCACTCCTCTTCAGTTCACGCAGCGCCTCCACCCCCTTCAGCCCGTGCTGCATCATCCTCGCGTGGATCTCGATGTTCCTGTCGTGGTAGGCCCTCTCGGTCCTCACCTTCACACCACCGACATCCTCTTCTCCGCTTGCCCTGAAGTCCGCCCCTCCGCGGCGACGCCTAAACTGCATCCCGTGCGTCAGCTCGTGGGTCAGCATTTCGTAATACCTGGCGACCTCCTGGGCGCCCATCCCCTCCCCACCCCTCGGCATGTATATCAGGTCACGGTCGGAGAAATATCCAGCTGCCATCCCCATCATCGCCATGGACGAGGGATCCTGGTTCTCTATCCACATCGCCTTGCCGCCAAGATCGACGTAGTACCTGTCGACCAGCGGGAGCCTCGGGCCATAGCGCGAACGCAGCCCCTCCACCGCGGAGAGGACAGCCCCAGATATGGCCTCGTCCGACAGCGATTGGGCCACCTTCCACCAACTCATGCGCTCATGTCCATCCATGTCAAACCTCCACCTCCAACAGGGGTTTACATCGGGGTGGGCAGTCCCCCTCCCTCCCGGCGGAAAAGGGGCGATCCGTGCAAGCCCCTAAGGTATCCCCCAGGCGGGGATTTGTCGCGCCACAAAGCCCCCCAGGGGAGGGGGTACGCTAAACAGGGCCGCGTGCGCCGCCGCCGCTCGGTTCCGCCGACCCCGACCTCGAGTGCGCGCTGGTCCGCGGTTCAGGGAGCCAGCTTGGCCTTGGCGGTTGCTCCCCCGTCGGCGACGGCTCTGCCACCAAACGACAACCCCCGCCGTTGGGCGGGGGCTGCGTCTGCGGGTCGGGATGCTGCCGCTAGTTCTGCGGCTCGGGGTTGATCGCGGGGGCGGGGTCGGGGTTGAAAGACGGCTCGAACGGCTTCGGGGCGGGGGGCTTGACGGGGGTCGGCGTTGTGGGCGGGGCGATGGCGGGGGCGGGGGAGAGTGTCATCATGGCATCGTCTCCCCCGCAGGTGCGCGCTGGTATGCGGCTCCGCCGAAGCACCTGCCCAGAGGTCGTCGATTCTCCCGTCGGGCTGTCTCCAAATGGAAAGCCCCCGCCATCGGGCGGGGGCTGCCTCTCTTTGGGTTGTATCCATCGCCATCTCCTCTCGGGTTGGTGTTGTCCTCTCAACCTGTAAGAGCATCCCGATGGATTGTTGGCAAGCGATTCCGCATGAAAGTCGAGAGATTGATTCACCCAGCACACCTGCGAGCCAGCAGACCCCCCACCAGCGCGCAGCGGCTGCGGCAGCCCACCGCGCTGCGCGCTGGTCACCCCTCGAGCGACTGCCCGCTGCCCCAGGGGGTTTCCCCCCGTCGGGCTGTCTCCAAATGGAAAGCCCCCGCCATCGGGCGGGGGCTGCCTCTCTTTGGGTTGTATCCATCGCCATCTCCTCTTGGGTTAGGGTTGTCCCTTCACACATTGAACGGATGGATGGCGCGATTCCGCGTTGGCTCTGCAACTTTCCCTGCAAGTTTCTGCGGATGGAGAAACGCCCGCTGCGGGGTTGTTCCGCAACGGGCGCGTGGGGGAAAAGATCAGGGTTGTCCCCCCTCCCCGCCGCAGGTGCGCGCTGGTGCATGCGGGAAGACCTGCGGGGCGCCGAGTTCGATTCCTCGATTCTTCCCCCGCGGATTCGCAAAGATTCTTATGTTTGCTGGCTTCGGCTGGGGAGGCTGGGACGACTGGGACGACTGGGGAGGCTGGCTTCGGCTGGGGCGGCTGGAAAGATTGGCTTCGGAGGTGGCGCTGCGCGCTGGTGGGGTCGCTCTGGGACAAGGGCGGCTTCGAGTTTGCCGTGCAAGTCATGTTTGCCTACCTGCGCACATTCCACTTGACTTGCCCCTTCACAAATGTTACCGACGGCAAGTCTCCACTTGTTCTGCTCGGGATCCTCGTCGAGCCCCAGGCGGGAACCAGCGCGCACCGCGCCTCGGCCTCGCCGCCGAACGCCTCCGCTGCGCGCTGGTGTGCGGTCCTCCCGAGCTGCTCGCCCAGTCGTCCTCGTCCCCGTCGGTAAAGACAACCGCCGCCCCCTTCGGGACGGCGGTTGATGCTGCATCTTCGGCTGTGGCTGCGGTCAGGCGGTGGGGATTTCCGCCCCATCGAGCGCCCAAACGCGACCGTTGTATGACACTTGTGCGTGCGGAACCCAAGCCCCGCCCTCCTGCCGCAAGACCTGCCCTCCCGAGAAGTTCCCTGCACCCAAGTCGTTATTTCGGATGTAGGCGATGCAGACTTGCGAGGCATCCGCAAGGGACGGCACAACCCGTTCCGCTGCACCTTCGGTTCGGGTTCCGTTCCAATATCCGTTGGGAATGTCGGGATTCGCTTCGTGGCTCAACAAGACCTTGAACATGGGGTTCTCCTGCAACCTCATGCCCCTCCGCAGATGCGCGCTGGTACCTGATTTCCCGCGGATTTCCCGCTGACTTGCCGATTCATTTCATCACCCGTCGGTAAAGACAACCGCCGCCCCCTTCGGGACGGCGGTTGATGCCCTGCAACCCTATCACTCATCATCATCTTCGTCTTCGTCGTCGTCCGTTTCATCTTCGACTTCGATTCGGGCGAGCCTGTCGTCGTCAAGGACGGGATACCCCTCAATTTCCTCTGCAATCCGCTCCGCTGCCTCCACCGCCGCCCTGTCCTCGGGACGGATGGCAAGCCACTCGACCCATCCGACCGCCCAGTGGCGTTCGCGGACAATCTGAACAGTCTCGCTCTCGGGGATGCGCTCAATCTGCGACTCCCAATTCGCCCGTTCGACGGAATCCGAATCGCGGTGGCGACCGCAGGGGGCGACGAGCCAACCCGTCCAATCCTTCCCCATGTAGTTGCTCTGCCGCTTCCACGCCTTGAGTTTGGTGGTGTTGTCCATGAGGACGATCCCCCGCAGGTGCGCGCTGGTGTGCGGTCCTGCGGACATACCCCCAGGCCGTTGCTGCTCTCGAACCTCCGTGGCGGTAAGGACAACGCCCGTCCCTCGGGTGGGGGGACGGGCGTTGTTGTTGCGGCGGGGGTCGTGAGACGCTTCCGCAATCGGCAGAGCGTTGGGTTTGGTCCAACAGGGTGATTGTACGCCCCTGCGGACGGTGGGCGCTATCGGGGGTTGAAGAATCCCAACCGTGCGAGTGCGATGATGCCGCCGCTGCGGGTGCAGAGTGCCGTCATTTGACGGCTGCTCAACGGGCGTCCCGAGTTGAGCCGCGATACGGCTTCGGGCAGCGGGTCGGCAGCGGCCTCGAGGGCGGCGGTGCAGGCGGGGCAGTTGGGGGTGCGGTTGCGGTCGCGGCGGGGTCGGCGGCAGCGGGTGCAGGTGGGGATTTCGGAGTCGTCCATGATTCGGCATTGCCTGCGGTGCGCGCTGGTGGTGCTGCATCACCGAGGCGGGCGGAGTTGGGGATTCCACGAGGCATCTCGTGATTTCGCGGAAGAAAGAAACAACCCCGCCGAGCGGCGGGGCTGTGGTGCAGTGCGGTGCGGTACGGTGCGGTCAGGTCTTGGAATCAAGTGCCTTCACGGCTTTGTCGCGCACGGCGGAAAGGTGGGCGATTTCAGCCTCGATGCTCTCGACCTCTGCGGAGAGTTCGGCGCGGTCGAGGAGCGGCTTGACCCACTCCATGCGGTTCGGCACGATGATCGTGCCGCCCCTCCACCCCGCGTCTCCATCCGTCTCATCGAAGCGGATGTAGAACGGGATGGCGTTCTCGCCCTCGCATGACGCAATGACGAGTGCTTCCGCGAGCCTGTTCAGTTCCGCGTGGTGGTGCATGATCGGCGTGATGTCGGCACGGGGGGCATCCGCGTGCAAGATCGCGTCTGCGATTTCGTGCTGCATCCCCTTGAGGATGCTCGTGAGGTAGTGCTTGACCTGCGGGGTGGACTTGATGAGGTAGTCGTTCATGCCCATGCGGCATCGCAGGTGCGCGCTGGTTGGGCGTGCAGGTCGTCGAGTCTCGATCCAAGCGGTGCTGCCTCTACACCTGCGCGGTGGCAGATGTTTCGTTCCAAAGCGCATCCATCACGGCGCGAACCTGCATGGCGGTGGCTCCCGCCTTCGCAAGCGATGCACCTGCTGCGGAGAGGTCAGCGAGGTGGATTCGCCTCTCGCCCTGGATGGAGAGCATATTTCGGGACAGGTCGTGCTGCGGCTTGCACCCGATGTGGATGCTTCCGATTCCGTCGATGCGGAATCCTGCGGTGAGGGTCTTGCGGTTGAGCGTCCAACCGAGCGGTGCGAGGGCGGATTCGGCCCTGATGATTGCTTCGATGTTCATGGATGCGGTCGTCCCGAAGGTGCGCGCTGGTGTCGCTGTCACGAGGGCGCCGTGACAGCATGACAGCATTTGCAGGAATCCGAAACGACAACCGCCGCCCCACGGGTGCGGGTGCGGCGGCGTCGATGAACAACGATTGTCCCAATGTGGGCGGCTTCAGCCCTGCGCCTCCCGAGTGCGCCACTCCTCCTCCATCTTGAGGAAGTCCGCTTCCGTCTGCGGGATGCGGATGATGAGTTCTCCGCGACGGGCGGGGCCAGGCCTGCCGCCCTCGAGGATGCGGTAGGCATTGGCGGTATCGTCCCAACGGAGCCAAAGTTGCGCCCCGTCGTCGGCGGTGATGCAGAGGTCGCGGTTGCCACCCATCCATGTCGGGTGGTGCGAAATCCTGCGGATGGAGAACAGTTCTCCAACCCAACGCCCCTCCTCAACCGCCTGCGCCACCGACCTGCCGACCTTCCGCACGCCGTCGTCCGAGGCGTGGAGTTCTGCCGCGCCCCTGTTGAAGATTTCGAGAACCGCGTTCTCGTCGATTGTCCTGCCGTTCTCGTTGGTGAAGTTCATGCTCATGTGGATATCCTGCTGCGCGCTGGTGTCGCCGCACGCAGCCCTCCGCGGTGTTTGTCGGCTCATCCTCCGAGGTAGCGGCTGTAGTCCTCGACCTCGTTGGTGAGGGACTTCCTCGCCTTCTCAAGTGTCGAGGCGGTGATGCGCTTGCGCCCATAGCACTCGCGGATGCGGCTGTAGGGTGCGTAGATGATGCCGAGCCGTCCCGAATCCCACGGGCAGGGGAACGGATCGGTGCTCACCGCCAAGCCGCCGTGGTCGTAGCCGTAGACGGGCAGGACGATGCACGGTTCCCACGCGTCCGCGCCGCCGCCGACGGTGGGGCAGGTGTTCGTCTCCTCGATGCGCCGTGCCTCCTCGACGGTGATGGTTCCCCCACGGGGATCGGTGATGGCATCCCCGAGGCGGTAGCGGCGGTGGAAGCAGGCCATGAAGCCGAGGTTCCAGTCCTCGCGGGGATTCGTGACGACAGGTTCTTCTTCGGTGGTGTCCGTGATGGTGTCCATGACCCTGCCCCCATGCAGGTGCGCGCTGGTGTGCGGTCCTCCCGAGCTGGCGCTGTCACCGGTTC
>CAIUHT010000450.1 GCA_903898975.1 uncultured Planctomycetaceae bacterium | reverse complement strand
CGTTGGGCAAAACCCACAACCGCATGCCGCGGTGGTTGAGCGAAGGGATCTCGGTTTACGAAGAGCGGCGGGCCGACCCCGCGTGGGGCCAGGGCCTGAATCCGCGCTATCGGCAGATGCTGCTGGACGAGGGGCTGCCCAAGGTCTCTCAATTGAGTGGCTCGTTCCTCCGGCCCGCGAGCCCGCTGCATCTGCAGTTCGCGTATTTTGAATCGTCGCTGGTGGTGGAATGGCTGGTCGAGCAGTATGGCTTCGACGCCCTGCTGGGCGTGTTGGACGACCTGGGGCGGGGGCTTTCGCTGGACGACTCCCTGACCCGGCTGGGAGGGTCGGTCGCCGAGATCGACGCTGGCTTCGCCACCTACGCCCGCGGACGAGCCGAGCGATTCGCCCCCGAGACGGATTGGACAACCTCCGAACTGCCCGACCCGCCCACCGTCGAGAACCTTGCGGCGTTTCTGGCCACCCACCCCAACAACCACGCCGGCTGGCGAACCCTGGCGCGACTGCGAATTCAGGCGGGCGACTGGACCGAGGCCGAGTTGGCCCTGCGGGAACTGGCGCGACTGTACCCTGAAGACAGTACATCCGAAGGGCTGCCGTTCATGCAGGCCCGAGTGGCTCGCGAGCGGGGGGATGTTGCCGGCGAGGTCGCTGCGCTGGAGCGCTGGGTCGGTCTGTCGGCGGCCCCGGTCGCCGCCCTCGAGCGGTTGGGGCAACTGCACCTGGAAGCGAAGCGATGGGAACCCGCGCTGGCGACAGCCCGGCGCTGGCTGGGGGTGTCGCCCCAGTTGCCCGGACCGCACCGGCTGGCCGCAACCGCGGCGGGGGAGCTGCGCGATTGGCGGGCACAGGTTGCCAGCCTGAGGGCGTTGGCGCAGCTGCGCCCCACCGACCCAGCCGGGCTGCAACTGCAGCTGGGGCGGGCCTGGCTGGAACTGGGTGATCTGGAACCAGCCCGCCGGGCGGCGCTGCGAGCGCTCGAGAACACTCCCCGCTACCGCGCGGCACAGCAGTTGCTGCTCGAGGTGGTCGCCAGGAAAGCACAGACCACCACCACAACGCCGGCGGAGAATGCCACACCGCAAGCGACTTCCGACGCCACGACTCCCTCAGCCAGTCCTCCGGCCAGTTCTCCAACCACTCGCTCGACCCCACCGGAGTCCCCCTGATGACGGCGCACGGAAACAGGCTGTTGAGCTTGGGGATGGCAAGAATTGGCCTCGCGAGATTGGGGCTGGTGTGGCTGGGTGTGCTGCTGCTGGGGGGCGCGGCTGCGGCGCAGTTTGGCCGGGGCCGGCGGTGGGAGTTTCGTCCCGACCAGGTCAATCGGGGTGATGTCCCGGTCTGGCAGAACCCCAAGGGGTTCGAGCGGGATGTCTTCACGTTCACCCGAGTGCGGTACTCGTCGTTCCGAGAGCGTGGTCCGGGCAAATGGCTGACCGACTATCCCGACAGTGACCTCAATTTTTCGTTCCGCCTGCAGCAACTGACCGCGCTCAAGGTGGACCCGCACGGAAAGATCCTGGAACTGACCGACCCCGATCTCGCTGATTTTCCCTTTTTGTACCTGATCGAACCGGGGCAGCTCATCTTCAGTGACGCCGAGGTGCTGGCGCTGCGGAAGTACCTGCTCAACGGCGGATTCCTGATGGTCGATGACTTCTGGGGGGAGAATGAATGGGAGAATCTGCACCAGGAACTGCTGCGGGTCTTTCCCGGCCAGGAACCGCAGGAGCTCCCCCTCGAGCACGAGATCTTCCACCTGGTCTACGACCTGAAGAAAAAGCCCCAGGTCCCCAGCATCCATGCCTATATGAATGGGCTCGTGACCGAGCGGCATGATGCCCAGGAGCCGCATTACCGCGCTCTCTTCGACCCCGTCGGCCGAATGGTGGTGCTGATCTGCCACAACACCGACCTGGGCGATGGCTGGGAACGTGAGGGGCTCGACGCCGGGTACTTCCGGGAGTACGCCGAGAAGTGGTCGTACCCCATGGGCATCAACATTCTCACCTATGCCATGACTCATTGACCTGTCTCCCGGCGGCGATCGCCGAGCGCGTCGCCCGCCCGTTGCTCTCTCGACACTTCACCCCACACCCCAGGACGCGATTCCGTGAATGCAGCAGACGACCCGGTCCGGCGGGAGGCCGAGACGGTGGCCCAGGTGCGGGGCAGTCGGGCGAAGATTGATGCCGAGCTGTCCAAGACCATTGTCGGCCAATCGGACGTGATCGAGCAGTTGCTGATCTGCCTGTTCGCCGGTGGTCACTGCCTGGTGACCGGTGCCCCGGGGCTGGCGAAGACGCTGCTGGTGCGGTCGCTCGCCCAGATCTTCGATCTCAAGTTCCAGCGGATCCAGTTCACCCCCGACCTGATGCCCGCCGACATCACGGGGACCGAGATTCTCGAGCAATTGCCCGACGGGCAGCGTCGGCTGCAGTTTGTCAAAGGGGCGATCTTTGGCAACGTGATTCTTGCCGACGAGATCAACCGAACCCCGCCCAAAACGCAGTCGGCCCTGCTCGAGGCGATGCAGGAGCACCAGGTGACGGTGGCAGGCCGGCGGTATGAGCTGGACGAACCGTTCTTCGTGCTGGCGACACAGAACCCGATTGAGATGGAGGGGACCTACCCACTGCCCGAGGCGCAGCTCGACCGCTTCATGTTCAATGTGCTGATCGACTACCTCCCCGAGGACGACGAGGTGGCGGTGGTGCTGCGGACCACCTCGCGCTCGAGCGAAAAGATCGAGCCCCTGTTCACGGGGGCCGACGTGCGACGCTTTCACCAGGTGGTGCAGCAGGTG
>CAIUHT010000449.1 GCA_903898975.1 uncultured Planctomycetaceae bacterium | reverse complement strand
GACTCCCAAGGCGATTCGCACCGAGCCTTGAACCGCAGACTGCACCCAGGCGCTGTGGGGCAGTGCCTCGGGCTCAGGGCTGAACAGCCGGGGTGGCTGATGTGTGGACTCGAAGCGGGGCTGTGGCGACTCGTCCGGTTGCCCATTCGCGGGCCCGAACGGTCCATGTTCCGGGTTGATCGTTCGGGGCAAGATCGACTTCCACAGAGAGGCGACCAGCCCTAGTGGCGTACTGCCCGGAGATCTCCGCCGGTCGCCCGTTGGGATCGGTGACCTCCAGTGAAAGGGGAATGGATGCCGCCACCGGTCGCCCAATGGCGTCCAACACCTGAACCATCATGGGAACCCGAACTCCAACTTGCGCCGACTCGGGCATTTCGATGGCCACACGCGTGACTGGCTGAGGAGCGACCAGAAACAGTCCCCCGTCGCAAGGGCCGATTGCGGCCCTCCAGCGTAATTCCCCAGCCGCCTCGGTGACCTCCACGGGCTGGTTGGTCAGCAGATCGTAGACGTACCCTTGGGGGCGGCGGAGAGTGACCATCGCCTTGGAGGGGAGTCCCTGCTCCATCACCAGGCCATGCTGGCCGACGTAGGTGCCAAACTCACGCCGGTCATTGACCAAGAAGACATAGTCGCTTTGGCCCGCCGACCTGACCCGCGTAATGAGTTCGGGATTATCGGCCTCGGCGTACCGGGTGTAACGGGAATCAAGCTGTATGCGCAGTTTTTGAGCGTTGGCGAGCAATGCAGCCTTGTCAGTGGCAGTTTGCTTGGTCCGAACGAAACGTGGCAGCACGATGTCAGGTTGTATGGCGGGAGCTAGGTTGGGGTCGGCGATGACAATTCCACCCCGGGCCTGGAGTTTCCTCACCTCGGCGACCAGCTGTTCGGTCAGTACGTCGCAGTCCATGAGCACCAATATGCGAAATCGGTCAAGCCCCCCCTCGGGAAGCCGCTCGTCGAAGACGACCTCGGGCTGCAACTGGGCGTGCAGCAGCGTGAGAAACGCTTCATCGTGGGAGTAGCCGTAGCTGCCCCGGCGGGCGAACACCTGCGCGGCGAATGAATTCATATATGCCACATCGGCCGGACGATCATGAAGTTGCGCTAGTAGTGGAGCCAGGGGTGGAAGCACCTTGGTGTGGAGTCGTGAGAACTCAGTTTGCAGGTCGGGTTGTGTGTACTTGTAGGGATGCGTGCCATCGGTTGGCACCAGCGACGACCAGCCGTGGTACATCAGTCCTGATACCTGACGCGAGATCTTCGACCAGAATGACTCGCGCAGATGCATCGGTGCCAGCGAGATGTATGCCGCATCGGGATCGTGATCGTCAAAGGGAGAGGCGATGTATTCCGTACCCGTTTTGAGCGGAGCGCTGGTCGATCGATACCAGAAGAGCTGCGTCATCTTCATGATGCGACGCGGACGGCCCGGGGCTGCTTGGGCCATCGCCAGGAGTTCGTCAGCGAAATAGCCCACACGCAAGGGGCTTGGCTCGGTGTAGGTCCACTGTGACAACACGTCGACGTCGCCGCCGCTGCCAGGTACGCTGGGGACGCGGATCGCAGGATCGTACCAGGTCCATAAATCGTCCCGGCCGGTTGATTTGAGACCCCGATGCACCGCCGAGTGCAGTCCGTTCCAGCCATCGCCCTCACTCCAGAACCATCGATAGAACCTCAGGATCGGATGGTTGGCGGAAATGACCCGGTCGGCTGGAAAGTCGGGGACTGCTTTCCAAGGGACCCCCCATTTGGTCGCCACCAGATCGGGAATCTCGAACCCCAGCGCTCGTCGGGCCGCCGCGAGATCGGCGGATGAGAAACTGATTTCCGAGTCGTCACGAACCTCGCTGTTGACCAGGGCGGCGACCAGCGCAGGGTGATCGCCATAGGTGCGGGCCACGCTCGTTCCCACATTCTCGCAAAACTCTCGCAGTCCCGGGAGCGAGGCGTTGGCGTCGGTGCGGGCAAGGGGCTGACCCTCGCGGTTGACGCGGCGCAGGTCTGGTTGCTGCTTTAGAAAGTAACCGGGATAGAGCTGGGCTGCGATTCCAAAACGGTTCGCCAGGGCGAGATCCAGCATCTGGCGGTTCGCCTGAAAGGCGGCATCGCTTGACGGAGGAACAACCGGCGACTGAGCCTTCCAGACCGCTCCCACGTCAGCCGACATGCCCAGGGCATGCGTGAAACCTAGCCGCTGAAGGCGAGGCAACTCACGACTGAATTCACCTGCGTTACCGATTCCCCACATCAAGACTGGAAATTGGTCTGGTAACGGTCGGCCAACTAGAGTGAGCGATAACTGGTCTTCGAGCACGACCAGGGCTTCATCAGGGATTTCGAGACGCGCCCGCAGGTCGTAGAAATCGGGCCGCAAAGCCGTATCAAAGGCACGGCCAAGCACATGAGTCTCTCGAGGGGGGATCACGGGAAGCTCAATCTTCTCTGCGGGCTGTCCCGGCACGCGCAATACAAGTACACCTCTCTCCAAAGGCTGATCGAGCAGGTTCGAGATGCTGATCTTGACGCTGGGGGTGGGTTCGCGACGGACCCATGCCAGACGGCTGATGTCGAAAGAGATTCGAGCTGGGCTGAACTCGCGGGCTCCAGTGGTCAGTCGGACTTCATCCAGTACACCAGGGAACCCGCCGTAGTGGCTCCCAACACGATCTCCGATGCACAGTGGCAATGGTCCGGATTCAATCCCAAGGCGTCCTAACCGGGTGACATTCCCGACAGAAGAGCCATTTTTAAAGAAACGCACCGTCCCCCTGCCGTCGTAGGTAATCGCAAGATGCTGCCACGTGTCTAGCGGGAAACTCAGTGGCTCGGTGGCGAATGATTCGGAGTCTTTTCCAAATCCCAAGTGAACCACCATGCTGCGGGAACCGTTCGCAGTGGGGGGGAGCAGTTGCCACTGATAGTCGCTGTGCGAGGCGTACTTCTTGTCGAGTAGGTAGACCAGGCTCGCACTGGGAAACTCCGCTGTGGGGTGGACCCACATCTCGAGTGTGAATGCCCCCACAGGGCTCAATGAGGGATGGGAGCCGACAACCAATGCGTGGTGTTTGTCAGCGTGGGGATGTCCCGCGAATGACTCTAAACCTCCACCAAAGCGACCTCTCGGATTGGCAATCGCGCCGTCGAGTTTCCCAGGAAGTTGACTTGGTCCCCGGTCCGATGTGGG
>CAIUHT010000448.1 GCA_903898975.1 uncultured Planctomycetaceae bacterium | reverse complement strand
TGTACCCCTTGGGCGATTTCAGATCCGACCGGAACGCGCAGAACACGCATCGGTAGACACACACATTGGTGGGGTTCAGGTGGATGTTCGTGTTGTAGTAGGCGTAGTTGCCGTTCTTCCGTTCCCGCACCAGGTTGGCCAGGCGCCCCAGGGTCAGCAGGTCCCCCCGCTCGGCGAGGAACACTCCCTCTTCAAAACTGACCCGCTCGCCCGCCTCAACCTTGGCCGCAATCTCCGCCATCCGCCCACTGTCTGTCGCCTGAATCATCGCTTCATCCCCTGCGGCGTGTCACCAGCATTCCACGGCACCAGCCCACGAATGCGTCCGGACCGCGCCCAACCTTCACCCTGTCCACTTCACTAACCGGGCCCCCGGTTCGACACCGACCGGGTCTGACCCATCGCTCAACCCCTACGGCCCCCAGTTCCACCAGACATCCGCGACTCCCACCACGAGCAGTCCCAGGCTGACCACGGCATTCACCTGGAAGAACGCCTGGTTGACTCGGGTCAGGTCCTGCGGCGAAACCAGCGAGTGCTCGTAGCACAGCAAGGCGGCGACCACCGCCACCCCCACCAGGAACAGCCAACCCAGCCCCGCCGACCACCACAGCCCCAGCAGGCAGGCCAGCATCAGGGCGTGGCTCAGCATGGCCAGTCGCAACGCAGGTCCCACGCCAATCCGGGCCGGCAGGCTGAACAACCCCCGCCCCCGGTCAAAGTCCACGTCCTGGCACGCGTAAATCACGTCGAACCCACCGACCCAGAAGAAGACCGCCAGCCCCAACAGCACCGGCGTCCAGGTGACCTCTCCCCGCAACGCAATCCAGGCGGCGATCGGCGAGAGCATCAACGCCGCCCCCAGCCAGTAATGGCACCACGCGGTGAACCGCTTCGCATAAGAGTAGCCACACAAAAACAGCAGGACCGGCAGAGAGAGCCAGACCGGCCACGCGTTGGGCAGGAACAGCAGGGTCGAGGCCACAAATCCCAGGCTGCAGACCAACAGCAACCCGACAACGCTCCCCACGGTCAGCAGCCCCGCCGGCAGGTGCCGGCCCGCCGTCCGCGGGTTGCCAGCATCAATCTGCCGATCGACCAGCCGATTGAACGCCATGGCGACCGTGCGGGCGAAGACCATGCACAGCACGATCCCGACCAGTTCCTGCCAGCGCCAGCCCCCCCCCTCGATCGCCGTCTGCCGCCACGCGAGGACCGACGCGAGCAGCG
Source organism: uncultured Planctomycetaceae bacterium (assembly GCA_903898975.1). GTDB lineage: Bacteria > Planctomycetota > Planctomycetia > Planctomycetales > Planctomycetaceae > UBA10511. The sequence goes on along the minus strand of CAIUHT010000448.1, from coordinate 4,950 downwards.
CAAACGGCAGGGCGAACAGCGTATGGCTGAATCGCACCAACTCCAGGTATCGCCTGATCAGGTCCCGCGCCGCCACAGCCGCTCCCCGCTTACTCAGACCGATGTCTGTCGCCCCTTGCGATCGGACCTCTCGAGTAACCGCAAAATGTCGCCAGGCACAACCGGGCAAACCAGGCCCGTTGACTCGGGATGGCAAAAAAAGAGGTCGGCGACCTCAGCTCGGGTCGCCGACCTCCGGTCTCCCAGGTGCCCTACTTCGCCTTCTTGGCCACACCCAAAGACTCCAGCGTCTTGACGATGTCGGCCCCGTGGCTCTTGGTGTTCACCATCTTGTCGATTCGCTTCACCACACCGGCCTTGTCGATCACGAATGTCCACCGCTCGGGTCGCTCACGACCTTCATGGACCACCCCGTAAGCCCGGGCCACCTTGGTGTCGGGGTCCGACAGCACCGGGTAGTCGAGCATCAGTTCCTTGGCCCACTTCTTCTGGGTCTCCAGGTCGTCGCAGCTGATCGTGAAGTACGCCACGTCGAACTTGCGGATCTCTTCCCCCGCGTCCCGCATCGACAGACATTCGGCCCGGCAGCCTCCCGTGAACGACTTCGGGTACCAGGCCAGCACCACGGCCTGCTTCCCCGCGAAATCCTTCAGGCTGTACTCCTTGCCATCCGAAGCCTTCAGCTGAAACTCCGGCGCCTTCTCGTTTTCGCTGGCCACTTTCTCTTGCCCCCACGCCAGTTGCGCTGCCACCAGGCAGGTCAACAAGGCGAATCCTTGGCTCATCGTTCGCATCGCTCGGTTCCTTGGCTCTGTTCCGCGGGATCGCCGGCCGCCAGCGCGGCCACCGCCCCGAATTTTAGTCTGTCCCGACGCCCTCGCCAAACCTACCCGGCCTCGAGCCTGGACCAGCCAGCCTCTGTCCCGACCCCCATCCCCGCCGCCCCATCCGCGTCCTGCACCAGGCGTTCAGGTCTGTCCCCCCGTTCCACTCGATGGTCAGGCCTCGCCAGCGTTCCCTTCCCGCTACAATCTTGCTCCCCGGGGGTGAAGCTGAGACCCCTCCGCGGCATTTCACGCCGATCGTCCGCTGGGAAGTCCTCTTCCTTCCGGACTCTCCAGGCCCAATTCACACCTCACTCAATCCGTCCCGCCCAGCTCCATGCGCCCCGACTTCCATAAACTCCTCGAAACATTTGAAAACCAGTTCCCAGACCGGGATTACACCATCACCACGGTCTGCCCCGAGTTCACCTCCATGTGCCCCAAAACCGGCCAGCCCGACTTTGGCACCTTGACCTTGATCTACGTCCCCGATCGGCTCTGCGTCGAACTCAAGTCGCTCAAGCACTATCTGCAGAAATTCCGTAACCACGGCGCGTTCTACGAGCACGTCACCAATCTCATCCTCGACGATCTCGCCCAGGCCTGCCGGCCCCGCTCCATGTCGCTGATCGCCGATTTCACTCCCCGCGGAGGGATCCGCACTTCCATTCGCGTCGACTACACGCCCCCCCCGGCGACCTCACGGCGCAAGGCGAAGTAACCCGCTCGGCCCATCCTCCCCCGGCTCCCTGTGCCTCGGCAAGCCGGTCACAGCCTCGGATCGCGACTGGGCGACCCGTCCGTCAGGTCCCCGGGTTCCAGCGATCGGCCCGCAGGGGGGCCAACTCGTCGGCCACCACCCCTTCGGTCAGCCATTGGGCCAGCAACAGACCGGTGATCGGGGCCAGCAGCACCCCGTTCCGATGATGCCCGGTCGCCACCCACAGGTTCTCACACCCCGGGACCCGGTCCACCACGGGCAGTCCGTCGGCGGTCGCTGACCGCACGCCGCACCACGCCCGCTCGAACGGAACACCCTTCAATTTGGGGATCAGATCCCACGCGGCCGCCTGCAGCCGTTCTGACAACTCCCCGTCTGGCCGAGTGTCTGACCCCTCGCGCAGGGTCCCTCCCGTCACAATCTCCCCCGTCTTCAGCTGCAGCGTCAGGAACTCCCCACCCACGGTTCCCTTCAGCAGCGGGGGTTGTGGAGCGGTCGCGATCAGTTGGCCCGACACGGGTCGCACCCGCCCCGACAGCAGGGTGATCCCCGCTCCCGTGCAGACCACCACGTTTCCCGCCGAGACTTCGCCCCGCGTCGTCAAGACCGTCGTCACTCGTCCTCCCGCCTGCCGGAGTTCCGTCAGCTCGGTTCGGGTGGCCAGTCGGACCCCCCGCTTCCGCCCGGCCCGCAGCAGCGACGCCGCCCCCCGCAACGGGTTCAGATGCGCGTCCGAGGCACAGTGCACCCCGGCGGCCCAGCCCGGCTTCAGATTCGGCTCCAGCTGCGTGATCTGATCCCCGTCGACCGCATGCACCGTGTAGCCCGCCTCCTGCGCCGCGGTCGCGTAGCTGGGGGCGTCCCCCCCAAAGCGGTTCGAATTCACCGTCAAAAACCCATTGACCCGCCATTCAATCGCGAAGTCAGGCTGCAGCGACAACCGTCCCCACAGATCCCGGCTGGCCAGGGCCAGCGGCGCAAATCCCGCCGGGTGCTGCGGCCCCTGGTCGCTCGGCCAGATGCCCCCCGCCCCCGCTCCCGTCGCCCCGTCCCCGGGCAGCCCCCGCTCGATCACCTGGACCCGCTGTTTCTTGAGGGACAACTGGTGAGCCACGGCCAGGCCGATAATCCCTCCCCCCACCACCAGCACATCCACCGGTCCGTTGGGCAGCCCGTCGTCGGCCTCCAGCTGCCGACGGTCTTCCGCCGGCAGCGTCGCCTGCCACACTCCCTCGTTCCGCAACTCCATTGGTGTCATCCCGTCGCTCCTCCCCGTTTCAGGCCCGCCGCCGATCGACCTCACTGGCGACCGTGTTCCAACGGCGTCAGGGCCCGGCGTGGTCGCTTCCCAACTCCGGGCGCGAGGCTAGCACAAATCGGCCGCGCTCGACACATCGCCCCATCGCTTGCTCCCATCCCGTCCACTCGATTACAAGCAACCTGGGCGTACATCGCGTTATTGGGCTGCGTCCCAAGTGTTCTCGCCCCCACCGCGCCCCCCTCGAGGCGGCTCGATGCACGAACCCGAGCGGCCGACTTCTCCCCCCCCAAAACCTGCCCGGGCCCCGCGCCGCGCTCGCCGGGTGCTGCGCACCCTCGTGGTCATTCTCGGCTTCACCGCCCTCCTTCTGTGGGGCTATCTCTGGCTGGCGGAACGTCCACTGCGCGGCGTGGAACGCGCCCTGACCCAGCGAAATTTCCCCTTCGCGCTCCGCCAAGTCGACGCCTTTCTCAAGGCCAATCCCACCAGCAGCCGGGCGCTCGACTTGAAGGCCCAGGCACTCGTCGGTCTCAAGCGGTATCGCGACGCGCTGGTCATTTATGAGCGTGTCGGGACCGACACCCAGCCCGGCCAACGCGCTTGGTCCGAAGCGCTTTTGCAGGAGAAACGCTGGTCCGACGCTCTCCCCCTGCTCAACTCCCTCAACCGTCAACTGCCCGACGACCCCGACGTGCTGCATGAACTCGCCGCCTGCTCGATGCAGACCGGCGATTTCGACGCCGCCATCGCGCATGCCACCCGCCTGTCCCAGCTGCCAGGGCAGGCCGATCGTGGCGGCCTGCTGCTGGGGGTCCTCCATGCCAATCATGGGAACCATCGCAAGGCCGCCGAGGCGTTCACCACGCTGCTCCAACACAATCCACAAGGCGAGGGTCTGCAGATCCGGCCTGAGGAACTTTTCCAGGGGCTGGGACAGGCGCTGCTCGGCGATGGACAGGCCAAGCCAGCCATCGAGCGGTTGGAGCAGGCGATCGCCGCCCGGCCCACGGCCGAGTTGCACGCCCTGCTGGGTGATGCCTGCGAACTGGCGGGCGAACTCGACCACGCCCGCCAGGCATGGCAGTCGAGCCTCGCACTCGATCCCGAGGAAGCCCGCGCCCGCGAGGGCCTGGCGCGTTTGGCCCTCGACGAACGACAGCCCGCCCATGTGGTGGAATTACTCACTCCGGTCGCCGCAGGCAATCGCCTCACCAGCACCATGGCCCATCTGCTCAAGCGGGCCAGCCAGCAGCTGGAGGACACCGCCGAGGTCGATCGCTGGGATGCAGTTGAGACCCGCCTGCGAGACTCCGAGGAGCGACGGCGGGCGCTGGAGGATCTGGTCCGACAATCTCCCAAGTCATTCTGGGCGATTGCCGTCCGATCTCACCGATTCGCCTCCGAGGGGAACCTGTATCAGGCGTTGATCCTGGCCGACGCCCTCCTCGACATCCGCAAACAAAAACCCGACTCCTACCCCGATCCCGAGAAGTTCGTCGATCAACTGGTCGCCGCCCTGCAAGAGGGGGAACCACTCCCCAGCCTCGACCTGATCCCCCTGGCCCGCCGGTAACACGGCAGAATCCGACTCCGACCACCGAAGTTCGGATCTGGTCCAGTTCGGGGAGCACGGTACGAGCCCGGGCAGCCGCCAACCCGAGCGGAATCGCCCCCCTCAGTTCGAAAGCCTCGGGGGTTTGTGTCACAGCTTGTGTTGTGTGCCCAGGCTGGTGGCGGAGGGGTGAACGATGACTTCCTTCCCCGGGACGACTTGGTCGGGACTTTGAGCCGGGGACCCTGAGGTGACGCCGGCGGAAGCCGGTTGCAACTCGGCGGGATCGGAAGGGGTTGGAGCGAGCCGGGGCAAGACAACGGCAACCGGCAGGCACGCCGAGGGTAAGTCACGTCGCCGGTGCGGGTTGCGCGGCTGTGCTGGCCTTGGGTGGAAGACTCGGAGAGGGCCGTTTATCCGGCACAGCCCGAGTCATCCGCTGGGGGATCACGGGGCAGTTCGAGCCTGCGCGTTGTTGCTGCTTCAGGCTTGACTCCCCCCCGGTTCCGGTTAGACTCGAATCCAGAGCAAAGGGACGATTAGCTCAGTTGGTTAGAGCGCCACGTTGACATCGTGGAGGTCACTGGTTCGA
>CAIUHT010000447.1 GCA_903898975.1 uncultured Planctomycetaceae bacterium | reverse complement strand
GCCGAAGCGGTGGAAATCGCGGCCCAGGCCCCCGCCGTCTGGACAGCCCTGACCGATCTGCAGGTCCCCTCAGACGAGGCGCTCACCCTGAAGGCGACAGTCCCTCCGTCGCGTTTGCCCGCGGTGTTTGAACAGGCCACCAGTCGCGACTGCCCTGTCGCCTGCCACGCGGGGACCGGAATTGCCTGGATTCGCGCCCCAGAAGAATTGGCCACGGTCGCCGAGGCATCCGATCTGCTGCAGCAATTGCGACGGCAGACCACCCAGCTGGGGGGACATCTCTCGGTTGTCAACTGCCAGGCGGCGTGGAAGTCGGGGCTCGACCTGTGGGGCAGTTCGGCGGGAGGCTGGCATCTCATGCGGCAGTTGAAGCAACGGCTCGACCCGCAAGGGCTGTTGAATCGCGGCCGGTTGTTTGGAGACGTGTGACATGACCTCCCGCGAATCGAATTCATTGACCCCCGCGGCTGAGGGGCCTCCCGTCGGCACGCTGCCCATTTTGCCGGGTCCCGGGGCGGGCGCAGGCCAGGTCTCGGGCGGCATCGCCCGGCCCGGGCAGCAGATCAACTACGAGCGGTTCCTCGACTGCGTGCATTGTGGACTGTGTACCGCCGCCTGCCCGACCTATCTCGAGACCGGCAACGAAAACGATTCCCCCCGAGGCCGCATCTACCTGATGCGGTCGGTCGTCGATGGGCGCATCGACCTGACTCCCGCTGTGCAACAGCATCTCAACCTGTGCCTCGATTGTCGGGCCTGCGAGACCGCCTGCCCCTCGGGTGTGCAGTACGGGCGGCTGATCGAGCCGTTCCGAGTCGACCAGCAGGCCGCCGAGGCGCGTGCCGGCCGGCCCCGCAACACCGACTGGTTCCACCGCTTCCTGCTCTACGGCCTGTTCCCTTCGCGGCAGCGGATGGCATGGGCGCTGTGGCCAGCGCGGGTGGCGCAGCGGCTGGGGCTGGATCGGGCCGCCGAGCGGCTGGGACTGCTGCGCTGGCTCCCCTCTCGCCTGCAGCGGATGCAGCGACTGCTTCCTCCCCTGCAGACACCCCCACCGCCACTCCCGGCCCTGCTGCCAGCCATCGGCCCGAAGCGGGCTCGCGTCGGGCTGTTCCTGGGGTGTGTCGCCGATGCGGTTTTTCGTCGGCAGCATTGGGCCACCGCCCGCGTGCTCCAACAGAATGGCTGCGAAGTGGTGATCCCCCCCACCCAGGGCTGTTGCGGCGCGATTCACTACCACTCGGGCTCCAGTGACCCGGCCCTGGAACTGGCCCGCAACAACGCGCGGATTTTCCGCGCAGCGGGCGTGGATGCCGTGGTGGTCAACGTCGCGGGCTGTGGTTCGATGCTGAAGGACTACGGCCACCTGGCCCACGAACTGGCCCCCCAGGATGCGGCCTTGCAGCAGGAACTGTCGGACTGCGCCGCCCAGATGCGGGACCCGATGGAGTTTCTGGCCGACCTGGGACTGATCGCCCCGAAGGGGACCGTGCCGCTGCGGGCGGTCTACCACGACGCCTGCCACCTGGTGCACGCCCAGAAGATTCGAGAGCAGCCCCGCCAACTGCTCGGACAGGTCCCCGGTCTGACGCTCGTGGCAGTGAATGAGCCCGAGGTCTGCTGTGGTGCCGCGGGGAGTTACAACCTGACCGAACCCGACATGTCCGACCGGCTGGCAGCCCGCAAGATGGCCAATCTGCTGGCCGCCGCACCCGAGGCGATCATCTCGCCCAACGTGGGGTGCAGCATGCAGATCCAGGCCGAGTTGCGGCAGCGGGGGCGGGAGGTCTGGGTGGCCCATCCCATGGAAGTGCTCGATCTCAGTTACCGCGGAGTCGCTCCGCCGCGGACCTGACCGCGGTCGGTGGGGCTACGACCGTCGCGACAGAGCGAGTCGGGGGCCGCGGTTCTTGATCGGCGACCGGCGTTGCCGGGTTTCGCAGTGGCCCTGGCAAACCAGCGCGTGTCCTGGCTGGCAGGGAACCCGCGATCGCGATGTGGCGCTGGCTGTCCGCCCGTGAAGAATTGCGGTGGAGCAGGCGCAAAGCGACGATCTCGCCAAGTCTCCCCTTGGCGTCGGGCGGGAAGTCTTTACGATTCAGAGAAGCGGATGGAGAGCCGCGGCGACAGTCATCCCGCCGCTCTGCCTGTGCCGGCGCGGTGCCGAGGCGTCCAGGTGGCCGCCCGATTGGCGGTCGGGTTGTTGCTGGGCGACTCACGCCGAGGTTTGCCACCCACCGCCACCGATTGTTCTTAGTCCCTGGTTTCGCATCTCACCTGCATATCGCGGGCCTTCACCGGTTTTATGACACAGCCCCCTCCCGAGATCCAGGCGGTCGTCTTCGACCTCGACGGCCTGATGTTCAACACCGAAGACATCTTCAACGAAGTCGGCCACACGGTCCTCCGCCGTCGCGGTCGAGAGCTGACGTCGGAACTGCTCAGCCTGATGATGGGGCGACGGGCCCCCGAGGCGATGCAGGCCTGCATCGATTATCACCGGCTCCACGACGACACCGTCGAAGGCCTGATTCACGAAACCCGTGTGTTGTTCGAGGAACTGGCTACCGACCGGCTCGAGCCCATGCCCGGCCTGCACCGCCTGCTCGATGAGATCGAACGGGGTGGCCTGCCCAAGGGGGTCGCAACCTCTTCCGGCCGGCGTTACCTCGAGGGAATGCTGGGGCGGTTCGAACTGCTCGACCGCTTTCATCTCACGCTCGCCGCGGAAGATGTCACTCACGGCAAACCGCATCCCGAAATCTACTTGAAAGCAGCCCAAAAGCTGCAAATCGAGCCCCGCCAGATGCTGGTGCTGGAAGACAGCCACGCGGGGACTTCGGCCGCCGTCGCCGCCGGGGCGTTCGCCGTCTCGGTGCCCACCCGCCACACGCGACACCTCGATTACAGCCACGCCCACCTCGTGGTGGAGCGGCTCGATGACCCCCGCGTACTGCACCACGTCCGCCGCCGCGAACCCGAGCGGTCGTAACCTGGCAGTCGTCACCTGGCGGTCGGATGCCCTCCCTCGCCCCTCTCTCCTCCGGGAGCCCGCGACAACGCAAGGGTCCGCCCAGCCCGGTTCGGCCCTCCAGCCAAACTCCGCGGCTGAAGGGGAGCCAATCGCTGTGCAATGAGTAGCCGACCTTCACCACTTCCCGCGGCAAGATTCGCCCGACCCGCCCGAACAGATCCCACGTTTGACATCGATTGGACGTAGTAGCGGGGGCCTGTTCCGGTCGTCATCGGCCCACGTGTTCACCTGGTCCCGCCAATCTTCCGTCCTCCTTTCGCCACCGCTCCTTCGACCATGGCCGATGTGATTGCCCTCGACGCGGTTGGCACCGTCATGACCCCGGAACCGGCGGTCGAGGCGGCGTATGGCACCGTCGGGCGACGCCATGGCTCCCGCCTCTCCGATGCGGAAATCGCCGCCCGATTTCGCCAGGCGTTCTCCCGTCGCGAGCTGGGTGAAACGACGAGCGAGCCACTCGAACAAGAGTTCTGGCGGTCGGTGGTCAGCGAGGTTCTGCCCGATACCCACGCTTTTGATGCCTGCTTTGCGGAACTGTTCGCCTGGTTCGCCCAGCCGCAGGCCTGGCGGCTGTACCCCGATGTGCTTCCCGCCCTGCGGCAATGGCACCAGGCGGGCGTGCGGGTGGTGCTGGCCTCGAACTTTGATTCCCGCCTGCGGGCAGTCTGGAGTGGACTGGCCCCAGGCTGGTGCGACCTGCCGTTGTGCATTT
>CAIUHT010000446.1 GCA_903898975.1 uncultured Planctomycetaceae bacterium | reverse complement strand
TCCTCCCCCCGACCACGCCGGGGGACTGGGCGGGGCACTTTCTCCCCTCGGCTCCCGGTGCCTGGGTCGCCGCTCGACTGGGCTTGGGAGGCCCGCTGCTGTGCCCCGTCGCGGCCTGTGCCACGGGACTGCTCAGCGTGCACCGGGCCGCCGACCTGATTGCCGCGGGGCGGTGCGATGTCGCCCTCGCCGGCAGTGCCGACGCCTCGCTGGTCGAACTGGTGCAGGCCTCCTTTCGACGCCTGGGGGTGCTGGCCCCCCCGAACGGCGATCCCGCCCGGGCGGTCCGCCCCTTCGATCGCGACCGGCGCGGGTTTGTGGTGGGAGAAGGAGCCGCGGTCCTGGTGCTCGAACGGGTCGCCCACGCCCGCGCGCGGGGTGTCCCTTCCCTCGCCACCTGGCTGGCGGGTGGATCGGGTTCCGAGGCCTCGCACCTGATGCAGCTGGATCCCGACCCCGCTCAGCTTGCCCGTGTGATTGGGGACACCCTCGCCCGGGCGGGTGTCGCTCCCCACGAAATCGACTGCATCGGCTACCACGGCACCGCCACCCGCGGCAATGATCCGCTCGAGTCCGCCGCGTTGCTCCAGGCGCTTGGTCCCCACGCCCGCAAGATTCCTGGCTCCAGCCTCAAGGGAGCGCTCGGGCACCTGCTGGGAGCGGCGGGGAGTGTCGAACTCGCCGCTCTCGTCCTGGCCCTTCGCGACGGTGTTGTCCCCCCCACCGTCAACCTCACCCACGCCGACCCCGACTGTCCGCTCGACTACACCCCGGGTCAGGCGCGCCCCGCGTCCCTCCAGACCGCCCTCAAGCTCTCGCTCGGCTTTGGCGGCCACCTCGCCTGCGCCGTCCTCTGTCGCGGGGCCGATTGACCCGTTCGCGGGCCAGCTCTCGATTCCCTGCCGGTCGCCCGGCACAGGCAACAACAACATCGCCCACAGCGGAATCACTCACGGGGCCCGCGACACGGACCGGTGTGCTTGCCACCGCTCCCGGGGCCGCAGAGCGTGCTTCCAGACATCGTGGCAACGGCTGACCACAGTGCCCCACGCGGCCCCGCCAGGCAGTGCGCCAGCCGGCCGTCGCACTCAAGCAGTCACCGCACGTGTGGGTAGAAGCGAACCAGTCGCTCGGGCGAGACACCCAGGTGGGCGGCCAGTGTGAGCGCCCAGTTGCGGGCGGTCTGGCGGATCACTCCCTGCTGCTGCCAGCGCCGGGCCGAGACGTGCAGTCGGGGGGCGAGTTGCGCCAGGCGTCCCCGTTCCCGCAGGGTCCGCATGAAGAACAGATCTTCCATCAGGGGGAGCAGGGGGAAACCTCCGAGTGCGGAGAAGATCGACCGGCGGACGAAGATTGCCTGGTCGCCATACGCCAGTCCCCACCACGCCACCCGCCGGGCGTTTCCCCATTCCAGCCAGCGATACCGCCAGCCGGGGGCGTCAATGTGCTGCTGAAAACACCCCCCCACGCAGGCGGGGTCGGCCAGGGCCGCCTCCACCAGTGCCAGGCTCCCCGGCTCCAGCCAGCAGTCGGCGTGCAGGAACAGCAGCGTCTCGCCTCTGCTCGCCGCCACCCCCGCGTTCTGCTGCAAGGCCCGGCCGCGCCCGGTCACCAGCACCTGCCCCGCCCCCGCCGCCCGGGCCCGCTCGGCAGTCCCGTCGCCACTCCCCCCGTCGACCACCACCAGGTCGTGAGGGCGCAGTGCCAACGCCCGCTCCACCGCCTGCCCGATGCCCACCACTTCGTTCAGGCACGGCATGATGATCGAGATCGACATGCCGATGGCCCAGTCAAAAACCAAGGCAACTGGGGACACCAGCCACCATTCCAACGAGGAAGCCCCGCAGCGACGCAGCCCTGCAGCCCTGCAGCCCTGCGGCCAGTGAGCCAGTGAACCAGTGAGCCAGTGAGCCAGTGAACCAGTGAGGCAGTGAACCAGTGAGGCACGGCTGAGTGAGCTACAGGCCCAGTGACCTTACGCACCCAGTCAACCCATCCCACGCTGGCGGGGAGAATGCCATCACGGAACGTGGCACGTTGCGCGTGCACGCGGCGTACTAACCCCCTCCGCGGGCTAGCCGCGCAGTCGATCGGCGATCTCGGCGACCACCCGGTCGCGCGGCAGGCGGACCTGCTCGAGCGAATCGCGGTCCCGCAACGTGACGGTCTGGTCGCTCAGCGACTGCCCGTCCACCGTGATGCACCACGGGGTACCAATCTCGTCCTGCCGACGGTACCGCTTGCCAATCGCCGCCTGCTGATCGAAGTACGCCGGGATCCCCGCCCGCTTGAATTCGCGGAACAGTTCGAGCCCCAGTTCGGGCATGCCATCTTTCTTGACCAGCGGCAGCACCGCCACCTTGAGGGGAGCGAGCCGGGGATGCAGTTTGAGCACCACCCGCGACTGCGGCTCTCCCTTTTCGTCGGGCTGCTGGTCTTCGTGGTACGCTTCGCACAGGAAGGCGAGCGTCGCCCGGTCGGCCCCTGCCGCGGGCTCGATCACGTGCGGCACATACCGCTCCCGGCTCTGGTCGTCGAAATAGACCAGGTCCTTGCCACTCCCGGGGTGCCGGGGCTTGCCATTCTCGCCCAGCTCGACCGCCAGGGCCCCCGACGCGTCGCGGACCAGCTTGCCTTCCATGTGCGACCGCAGGTCGAAGTCGCCGCGGTGCGCCACCCCTTCCAGTTCGCCAAACTCGCCTGGTTCGCAGAACGGGAAGGCGTACTCGACGTCGGCGGTCCCCACCGAGTAGTGGCTCAGTTCATCGGCGGCATGATCGCGAAGCCGCAGGCGTTCGCTCTTGAGTCCCAGGGCCAGGTACCACTGGTACCGGCGATCGCGCCAGTACTGGTACCACGCCCGCGACTGGTCCGGGTGACAGAAGAACTCCATCTCCATCTGCTCGAATTCGCGCGAGCGGAAGGTGAAGTTGCGGGGCGTGATCTCGTTGCGGAAGCTCTTCCCCATCTGGGCGATGCCGAAGGGGACCCGCACCCGCTGCGTGTCGAGCACGTTCTTGAAGTTGACGAACATTCCCTGGGCGGTCTCGGGGCGGAGAAACGCTGCATCTTCGGCCCCCCCCAACGCGCCGATCGTGGTTTTGAACATGAGGTTGAATTCGCGGGGCGGGGTCAGGGTCCCGGTCTCTCCGGCCCCCGGAACCAGCACCAGCGCCAGCTCGTCTCGCGGAGAGAGCCCCACCATCCCGGGAGTCTCGAACACCAGGCCGGTCTCGGCGTCTTTGCGACGGATGTCGAAGAACTTGCAGGCCCGCACCACGGTGTCTTCCAGGCCCGCCTCGGGCGTGTCGGCGTCGGTCATGATGTAGACCCGCGGACGCCCCTTCGGATCGCGGGTTCCCTTCACCCACCGCCCCCGGATCTGGTCGAACCGGAATCGCCGCTTGGTCTCCCGGCAATCGGACATCATGTCGTGGAACAGGTC
>CAIUHT010000445.1 GCA_903898975.1 uncultured Planctomycetaceae bacterium | reverse complement strand
GCTCATTTCTTGGCCGACCTCGATGACCGCGCCCTGTGACCGACTGGCTGGAAACCTGTTGTGCTTGGCGCTCGGCTCAGGCGGCGGGGGCGACGGGGGCGATTTTGCGGACCCCCTTCCCTTGTCGGGCCTTGAGGTCGAACAGCCCGAAGATTTCTGATGCGTTGAGGCTGAGGCTGACGTTGGTCGCTTCACCTTCTCCCAGCACCCTGGCGAACAGCGCCCGCTTCTCGTCGAGCACGCGGTTGATCCGCTCTTCGATCGTGTCTTTCGAGATGAACCGTGTCACGATGACCTGGCTCTTCTGCCCAATCCGGTGCGCGCGGTTGATCGCCTGGTCTTCGATCGCGGGGTTCCACCAGCGGTCGAACAAAAACACGTACCCGGCGAACTGCAGGTTCAACCCCACCGCCCCGGTCGCGTAGCTCATCATCAGCAGGTTCGCGTTCGGGTCTTCCTTGAACTGCTTCAGGATTGGTTCCCGCTTGGGGGTGGGAATCTTCCCGTGGTACGCGAGGGGGGCGAACCGCGCGAGCTTCTGCTGCAGCCACTCGATGCAGCTGACCCACTGCGAGAAGAGAATCGCCTTGCCTCCCGAGGCGGCGATCTCTTCCATGTCGGCTTCAAGCCGTTCGAGCTTCGCGCTCTCTCCCGTCAGCGGGTCGTAGTTGGTGATCTGCTTGAGCCGCAGCACGAGCTCGAACACATGCTGAATGGTGATCGAATCACCCAGGCCGTCGAGCTGCACCACCCCCTCTTTCTCGGCAGAGTCGTAAGCCAGGCGCTGGGCGGGGGCGAGTTCGAGATACTCGTCCCGATCGAGCCGGGGGGGCATATCCTTCATGACGAGATCTTTGGTCCGCCGCAGGATGAACTGCTTCGACAGCAACTGGAGTTGCCGAAGGTCCGGCGTGGCGCGGGGCGGGACGACCTCCATGAATTCATAGAGGGCGGCGAGTTCTTCGGGGCGGTTCTCGATGGGGGTTCCCGTGAGTGCCCAACTGCGGGCCCGGGGAATGGCGCGGGCACTGCACGACGTGCGGGAATCGCGGTTTTTAATCCGCTGCGCCTCGTCGAGAATCGCCAGGTCGAACCGCGGGATCACATCGCCAAACGCCTCGATGTCGCGGACCAGCAGCTCGTAGTTGGCCAGCAGCACGGTGGTTCCCTGCATGGTCCAGAGCAGCTGGCGGCGGGTGGAATCTCCTTCGAGGGTCACGACGGGCAGCTCTTCGGCCCACGCCTTGAATTCCCGCTGCCAGTTCGGGATGAGAGGTTTGGGGCAGATCAGCAGCACCCGCCGGACCTGACCGGCCCGCAGCAGCAGCCGAATGGCGGTGATGGTCTGCATCGTCTTGCCCAGCCCCATTTCGTCGGCGAGCAGGCACCCCTTGTGGGCGAACAGCCAGGCGATCCCTTCGTACTGATACGGGAAGGGCTCGAACGGCATGATCAGTTCCTGCCCCTTCAGCCACGTCTCGAGCGGGGGCTGCAGCAGGTAGAAGAGCCGGTCTTCAATGGAGATTGCCTCGGCCGGGGGCTGAATGCGGGTCAGCTTCTCGGGCGGGGGGGGGAGCAGGTCGGCCAGCGTGGCGACCGGGGGCGAGAGGGGAGGGCCGCCCCCCTCCCAGGGGGGGACTTCATTGGGGTCACCCTGGTTGACCCCCAGGCCGGCTTGGGGGTCTGGGTCGCCCCCCAAGCCGGCCGGGACTCCCGCTGAACTCGACTCGCCCCCACCTGTCGGCGCGGCGCGAGGGGGCTCGGGCGCTTCGGGAAAGCGAAGCCCGACGGTTTTCAGGCGGGGCCACGTCGGCAACCACCGCTCGCATTGCAGTTGCAGGGGGGTCAGGGGCACCTGCTGGGCGCGGACCCGCGGGGTCCGCTGCAAGGCCCCGTTCATCCCTGAGGCGAAGACTTCGACCTGTCCGTGGCTCAACGCAGGCTCCCCGTCTTGAGCGTTTCCTGCAGGGCGTCCCGCACCCGCGTGAACGGTTCGCACAGGTCGGCCTCGGCGGGGACCTGTTGCGTGTTCGCCGCCACTTCTTCGCAGTCGCCCCCGTGGGCCGGGTGAAACCGCACCTGCTGCCGCCCCAGTTTGAGCGTCGGTTCCCCCTCTTCCCCGTGGGCGAAATGTTCGTCCAGCCCCACCAGCACCACCGGCAGGTCGATGTGGTTGCGGAGTTCGAGAATCTGCGGCAAATCGGTCAAGATCAGCTGCGGCTTGACCGAGGTCTTCTCGACCAGTGTGCCGCCGATCAGCTCGCCCAGCAGGAACGGCTGCAGGCTGCTGCCGTACAGGATCTCCTGGGTGGCGTTTGGCTTGACCGGGGTGGTGCACTGGAATTCCAGTGGCCGCCCATAGTGGTTGGTGACCAGCAGACCGCCTGAGAAGCCCCGCTCGGGTACCTCTATGGCGGTCAGGAAGCCAAGTCGAAGTTGCTCTGATTTGCCGTGCGGTGCCATACTTGGCATTTGATCGTCTTCCGGAATCAGCAGACTTGAAGCTGACCTGTTGGAACAGTTGGCAAACCTGGCGAAAGGTTCTGCATTGCCCCGCCTGGGGAAGCAGGGTCGCACCGACATGTGAACCAATTCTGATTCAAGTTCTGCGGCACGAGTTCACCAACACCCCCGGCAGGCTTCTTTCTCGCCCGCCCGACCGCCGCAGTGACCAGCGCGGAAGGGACCGGGAAATTACGGTCGGTCAAGGTCACCGACGGAACCGGGCCCCCCGGGCAGTTGTTTCTGGCCAGCTGTTTCTGGCCGGTCGTTTCTGGCTGGTGACACTGGCTGTTGAGACCGGGTGGTGATGGCCGAATCTTCCTCTTTTTTCTCAAGTCTCCCCAGCATGCCGGTTCTCCCTTCACTGGATCTGCCCGTGTCGCTCCCCGAGTGGCAGGGAGCCCGGCTGACCGAGTTGCTGACCCGGGTGGGGGCCACGAACCGCTTCTGGCAGGGGAAATTTGCCCAAGCCGGGTGCGACGTCAGCCAGGT
Organism: uncultured Planctomycetaceae bacterium; assembly: GCA_903898975.1. Taxonomy (GTDB): domain Bacteria; phylum Planctomycetota; class Planctomycetia; order Planctomycetales; family Planctomycetaceae; genus UBA10511. Next base: position 3,899 of record CAIUHT010000445.1, on the reverse strand, counting down.
ACGAACGGTCGCCGACCTGGTCCGACTCCCGTTCTGCACCAAGGCCGAACTGATCGCCGACCAGCAGGCCCACCCCCCCTATGGCACCAACCTGACCGAGCCAGTCGCGCATTACTCCCGGCTGCATCAGACTTCGGGGACCACAGGGGCCCCGCTAAGGTGGCTTGATACGCCTCGCAGTTGGGAGGCGCTGCTGGGGAGTTGGCGCCGGCTGTTTGGCTGGTTGGGACTGCGTCGTGACGACCGCCTCTTCTTCCCGTTTTCGTTCGGGCCGTTTTTGGGATTCTGGGCTGGGTTTGAAGGGGCGAATCGGTTGGGCAACCTGTGCCTTGCCGCCGGGGGGATGAGCACCGAAGCCCGACTCCGCCTGCTGCTCGACAATCAATGCACCATTGTCTGCTGCACCCCCACCTATGCCTTGAGGCTGATCGAACAGGCGCAAGCCCTGGGCCTGGACCTCGCCGGCAGTTCGGTGCGGGGGGTGCTGGTGGCGGGGGAACCGGGGGGCCAACTGTCCACGACCCGAGGGCTGATTGAAGCGGGCTTCGGGGCACGGGTGTTTGATCATTGGGGGATGACCGAGGTGGGACCGCTGGCGATGGAAGCCGAAGGGGACCCCGGGGGACTGTGGATGCTCGAAAGCGACTGCATCGCCGAGGTGATTGATGGGAGCACGGGGCTGCCAGTCGCCGACGGGGCCGAGGGAGAACTGGTGGTGACCACGTTGGTCCGCTGCGGGATGCCGTTGTTTCGCTACCGGACCGGGGACCGGGTGCGGGGCGAGCGGGGGAGCCGGGACGGGCTGCTGCGGCTGGCGGGGGGGATCCTGGGGCGGGTCGATGAGATGCTGACGATTCGGGGAAACAACGTTTACCCGTCGGTGCTGGAAGAACTGGTCCGGCAACAGCCCGGGGTGGCGGAGTTTCGGGTTTTTGTGCGGAACGAGCGGGCGATGCAGCAGTTGCGGGTCGAGGTGGAACCGGTGGCGGAGTGTGTGGGTCCGGCGGTCGACCGCCTGGTGGATGACGTGGCGCGGGCAATCCGCGAGCGGTTCCACTTTCGGGCCGAGGTGGAGGCGACGACCGGGCTGCCACGGTTTGAAATGAAAGCCCGCCGGTTTTTTCGGGAACCGCCACTGCCGCGGGTGGCGGACACTCCGGGCGCGCAGTAGAGTACGGCAACCAAACACACGCGGCTCGCTCACCGCGTCTTCGCGATTGGGTTGCTCGGCCCCGCGGTTCAGGGGTTCGGACTTCGCCCGGCGGGGATGGGAGAGAGCGGGGAGTGGGCCGAGGGGGGGGCTGTCGAACCGCTGGTACAATTCCAGGTCTGGTTCGATCCTGAGTCTGGTTGCGTTCTGGATTTGGGCCGTCCTGCTGCTCCCCAAGCTGCTGGCCGACTTGCCCTCGGCCAGTTTTCGTCGCCACCCAAAGGGCTGCGCACCGCTGGTGGTGCCCGCCCGTTGAGTGCTTGCCCTCTTCGGTCCACGCTCCGAGAGCCGCCTCGATGCCTACAGTCGCAGCCCGTGCCACCGCCCGCCGCAACCTGCACGCCGCGGCCCCTCTGAGCATCACTGGGGTCAAGCTCGGCTCCTGTGCCCAGGGGATCTGGGCGTTGTTGTTCGCTCGGCTCTGCCAGGTGACAGTGCTCTCCCTGGCGACCTGGCTGTGGGCAGTAACGGGCGTGGCGTCGAACGCCTGGGCGCAACCCCCCGCGGGGTTACCCGGCCCGCCCCCCAACGCAGAGGCCGCTGCCTCTCAGCCCGCAGCTGCCGACGGCGCTGCTGCCGGAAATGCGGCGGCCGAGGGTGCGAAACCGAAGGGCCAGATGCGGTACGCGGTGCATCCGGCGGGACAGGGGGGGCTGTACCTGTACGTTCCCGGGCAGTGGGCGATGGTCAACATTGACTTGGGGAACTCGACCGATCGGGACGCCGAGATTACCTGCGCGACGTTCTTCGAGAGCGAGAAGTCGCTGCAGTATGGCCGTAAGGTCTGGGTGCCGCCCGGGGCCAAGCTGAAAGTCTCGCACCCCATCCTGGTCCCCAGGCCGACGGACGACGAGAATCCGCAGTTCACCCTGTCGTGGCAGTCGGTGGTCGAGGAGTCGGGCAAGCTGGTGCGGGAAGACACGTCGAAGGTGACGCACACCGGCAGTTTCAAACTGACCACGACCCGGCCCAACACCGGGATGATCCAGGACCAGATCTTCGAGCGTCCGGATGCCAAGAACCCTCAGTACGATCTGCTGGTCGCCTGCCGGGTGCGAGGGGGGTATGGACGTCAGGTTGCGAGCCTGCAGGATCAGTTCCTCCCACCCGACGAAGAGAGCTACCGGGCGCTCGACCAACTGGTGCTGGGGAGCAGCCGGGTGCTGGACGATCAAGCCGGGCTGGCGGCAATCAGGCAGTGGGTCGGCGGCGGCGGGAAGCTGTGGATCATGTTTGACTCGCTCGATCCCGAGGTGCTGCCGGCGTTCTTCGGGGACGCCTGGCGGGGGACGGTGGTCGACCGGATTGGCCTGACCCGCGTGCAGTTGACCCCGGGACCCCGACAGGGGGGCGAACCGACCGAACCAGTCGAGTACGACACTCCCATCTCGCTGGCTCGTGTGGTGCTGCATGATGAAGAACCGGTCTACCTCGTGAATGGCTGGCCCGCCGCGTTCTGGAAGACCTATGGTGCCGGGCGGGTGCTGGTCACGACCCTGGCGCCGCAGGGGTGGATGAATCTCAATCCCTCGTCCCAGGCGGCGGCCGAAAACCTGGTCAAGGCGAACGCCGAGGCAGCCGTCTGGACCCCACCCCCCGGGGGGGTCAAAGCCCCACCCCCGACGGGCATGGCCCTGCGACCGCAGGTTGACCCGAACGCCCCACCGCCCCCCCCCGCTGCCCCCGCGGGTCCTGGCGACCGGGCCAGGAATCAAGCCGCTTATCAGCAGGCGATGCGGTCGATCAACGAGACCAGCCTGTACGTTCCGAACGAGGCCATGCTCAGGCTGCAGGAGGAGTTCTTCACCGCGCTGCCGTTTGAGAAAGAGGCCACCACGCTGCTGGCCGAGCAGGCGGGAGAATACATCGGCTACCAGGTTCCCGGCCGGCTGACCATCCTGGGCTGGCTCGGTGGCTTCGCGGGGGCCCTGGCGCTGCTGGCCGTGTTGCTATGGCGTTCCGAGCGGCTCGAACTGTTGGGCTGGGCGGTCCCGGTCCTGGGAGCACTGGTGGCCCTGGCCCTGATTGGCCTGGGTCGCAGCAATCGCCAGTCCAGCCCATCCGCCGTCTCGGTGGTACAGCGGGTGCGGGTTGTTCCCGGTGCCTCCGATTATCACCTCGACGGTGCCATGGCGGCCTACTCACCCGAGGGGACCGAGCGGACGCTGGGCCAGTCGCTGGGAGGGCGCCTCATGCCCGACATGAGCGGCCTGGGGGGGGAAGTCCGCCGGATGGAGTGGACCGACCTCGGCAAATGGCAATGGAAGAATCTCGTGCTCCCCCCCGGTCAGCGGACAGTCGCGCTGTCGCGATCAGGAACCAGCAAGATCCCGTTCGTCGCCGAGGCGACTTTCAACGAGCAGGGGCTGGCAGGACGATTGTCGGCGGGTGATGGCGGGCCACTCAGCGATGTCATCCTGGCAACCGCCGAGGGGCGGTTGGGAGTCACGCTCGAACCGGATGGACGGTTCGTGGCGAATGCCGACAACGTGCTGGGAGCGAATCAATACCTCTCGGCCAGCCTGCTGAGCGACGAGCAGAACCGCCGGCAGAACACGGTGCGGCGGGTGCTCGACTCGATTGACAAGGCGACGCGTCAGCGGTCGGTGCAGGTCCTGGGCTGGACGGCCCCGTGGCTGGACGGGCTCGAGCTGGACGAGGGGCGGAAGCGGGAAGGGGCGGCGCTCAT
>CAIUHT010000444.1 GCA_903898975.1 uncultured Planctomycetaceae bacterium | reverse complement strand
TTCGTCCGTGTTGCTGCGTCAGTGTTGCAAGACGCGCTTGAGCAGCAGCCAGGCGACCAGGCCCATCCCCAGGTTTCCGAGCCACATTCCGAAGGCGGGATGCACCACCGCGTCTTTGCCGAGGTTCATCATCACCAGCACGATGGGGTAATACAGCACCAGGATGGGGATGAAGCAGAGGGCGAAGCTGGTCAGAAACTGCCGCCGACCCTGCAGCACCGCGAACGGGCTCCCCACCAGGGCGAAGAAAAAGCAACTGCAGGCGAGGGCGAGCCGCGAGTGAATCTCGGTATGCAGCTTATGAAACCGCTCGGTCAGGTCGTTGAAGCGGGTGTCGTGCGCGATCTGGAATGGAGCCGACAGCTTGCCAAAGCGTCCCTGCGAGAGGGCGAAGGCGGTGTTGATGACCTGCTGTTGTTCGAGGGCGTCGCGTTCCCGCCGGCACTGCCGCATATCAGACCGCAACTGCTCGATCGGCAGGTCGCGGGGCGGGGCGAGCTTGTTGCGAAGGGGGAGCGGGAAGGGATATTTTTCGTCGGCGAGGTTGGCCTGATCGCCATTGGGGAGCAGCACCTGTCCCTCGACCAGGCTGAGCATGACCTGTTGCTGCTCGAGGTCGAATTCGAGGGTCGCTTCGCGGGCGGTGATGTTGACGCTGACGGGATTGCCGGGGACGGCGTAGCGAAAGTGGGGATCAATCAGCCGGCGGCCCTCGACACCGCGCACCGAGATGACGATGCCACGCTCGAGATTGGTGAAGTGGTTTTTGTCGCGGAGGATGCCCAGGAAGATATCTTCCATGGCGGTGAGGATGACCCGTTCGACATTGGCCCGGGCCCAGGGGATGACCTGGTCGGTGAGGTAGAACGTGGCGAGGCTGAGGAGGGCGGCGGCGACGAAGGCGGGGGTGAGCACAACCATCACATTGATGCCCGCCGCCTTGATGGCGGTGATTTCGTTGTCCCCGGCGAGTCGGCCGAAGACGACGCAGACCGTCAGCAGGAAGGTGGCGGGGATGGTGAAGGGGAGCAGGCTGGGGACGACAAAGGGGAGGATGTCGCGGATCTGCTCGGGCCCAAGGCCATTCTTGGACGCTTCCCCGATGACCCCGACGATGACCAGCATGCCAGTCAGCGACAGCAGGGTGAGGGTGAAGACCCACAGCAGCTGTCGGAGGACGTATCGTTGCAGGATGGACATTCAGGCGGCACGAAAAACCGGCGAGCAGCCATGGCCGCCAGCGAAGCCAGCCCCACAGCCAACCCGCCCCGGTGAACCAGGGAACAAGGGGAGGGCTGTGTAGGCCATTTTCGCCGCAAAGGTCAAGGTGAATTGAGGTTGGGGGTGGTGGAGAGCGGCTGAATTGAGAGTCAACGCCCTGCCGACCCCACGAACGTGGCGGCCCCGCTCCCGCTTGACCTGTTTTCGGCTGATGCGTCAAATAGCGGGCGGAAGTGTGTCGCGTCGGTGACCGGGTGCCGCGCTTGACAACCTTCCCGCCGTTGGGTTGGCTGGAGACGTTCCAGTCGCGACCCCGTTCGTGCCCGGTTTCCCCGTGTCTGGCGGGCTGCTCCGCCGTGGATGATCCATGCCTCCCCCCCACCTGCTCGACTACTCGCAGGTCGATTTCAGCAAGCCCATCTACGACATCGAGGCCATCCGCCGGGTCAATCCCCAGCGGAACCAGATGGAGCACCTCACCGCCGTTGTCTGGGAAGACACCGTCAATCACGCCGTCATCGGCTACAAAGACATCACCGACAGCGAGTTCTGGGTCCCCGGCCATATGCCCGGGTTCCCCCTCATGCCCGGGGTCATCATGTGCGAGGCCGCCGCTCAACTCGCCGGGTTCTACGCCCAGCGCCACAAGCTGCTCGGGGGCGACTTCGTCGGCTTTGGCGGAATGGACGAGATCCGGTTTCGCGGGCCGGTCTTCCCCAACTGCCGGCTCATTCTCCTGGCCAAGATGAAGGAACTCCGCGCCAACCGGCGGGCCACGTTCGACTTCCAGGGGGTCGTCGACGGCAAGATTGCCTTCAACGGCACCATGATCGGCGTTCCCATCCATCGCTCCCAAGGGATGAGCTGACCGCCCCCGCCTCCACCGCGCAGCATTCGCTCGGCAACCCCCCACAGAGTCGTCGGTCACCACTCTCCACACACTCCACACTCCTCTCGCCACCGGCGAAGGCCCTGCGAGCGTGCCGTCGCGGCTCTCCGCCAGGCCGACGCCCAATCATCAGCCACGCCGGCCCCGCAGTTGGATGGTGTCGGCCTGCGGGGGTTCAACAGTGCGAGGGAGAGGCGATTGGAATTCGGCCCGGCTGCGGGGAACCTGGCCGAAGTGAGCCCGATGGAAGAAGTGAGCCCGATGGAATTGGGCCAAGTGAACTGGGGCATGAGCCGCGCGGGTGCAGCGGCCCGCCCGCTACAGGGTCAGGAATCCATGACGCTCCCCAAGCCGGGCTTCATTCCCACTGCCCGGATGATCGTCGAGTCGGACTCGGAACAGGCCGAGGTCGACACGCAGCACGAACGGGCCAGTGCCAACAATCGCGACGCCCGGCCCAGCGACCAGGTGCGCGAGCTGCACCCGTGGTTTCAGACTCTCAACGACCTCCCCCCGCCGCCGTTCGACTGGCCGACCCTGTTTGGCAACGCGCACCCGGTCGAGGTCGAAATTGGCTCGGCTCGCGGGCTGTTTCTGTACAACGCCGGGCGAACGCAGCCCGACCGCAACTTCCTGGGAATCGAGAACGATCTCAAGGAGGCGATCCGCGGCGCGGTCCGGCTGCAGCGGTACCAGGTTCCCAACGCCCGCATGCTGGGCGCCGACGCCAAGCTGGTCTTCGCCCGCTACCTGCAGTCGGGTTCCGTGGAGGGGGTCCACATCTACTTCCCCGACCCGTGGTGGAAGCGGAAACATCACCGCCGGCGGTTGTTCACCCGCACGTTTCTCGACCAGGTCGCCCGCGTGCTGTCACCCGGGGGGTCTTTCCACGCCTGGACCGACGTGGGGGAATACTTCGCGATGATGGTCGAGATTGTGGGTCAGCACCCGCTGTTCGCCCGCCAGCCCGATCCCCCCGAGACCACTCCCCGCGACGATCTCGACTACCGCACCAGCTTTGAACGGAAGAAACGCCGGGCCGGGCTCCCCATTTACCGGGGCCTCTGGCAGCGCGTGGGCCCTGCCGCTCCACCACTTGCCCCCGCCTCTTCGGCAGAGACCGTCACGCCCCCTGTCGATGCCACGCCCCCCAACGACGGCGCGGCACCGGCTCCTCGGCCCCCGGTATAACCGCTCCTGCGGCAGCCCCCCGCTGCGGGTCGTGCGGGTGCGACCACTTGAGCAGAAAGTCGCGGCCAGAATCGACCGCCGGGGCACGGTCTGCGGATAGTCAGTCCGGGGTTTGCTCAGTAGAATGCATAGCACTCCCGGGGCTTCCCCGGGAGACACTCTTCCCAGTGCGTTGAGCCAGGCTTCCACCTGGCGCAGCAGGGTCGCCCGAGAAACACCAGGCGACGGAAAGACCAGGGTCATGGAATACCAGTTGCAAGAAAGGTGCCAGGATCTGCTCAAGCGGATCACGCATTTGCAGGACTCTCTTTGACTTGGCTGGCAAGCTGAAACGGTCGGAAGAGATCAATGCGCAGATGGCGGCCCCCGGGTTTTGGATGTTAGTTAAAACCGGAAGAGGCTCTGTCAAAGTTTATCCACCAAATGGTCA
>CAIUHT010000443.1 GCA_903898975.1 uncultured Planctomycetaceae bacterium | reverse complement strand
CGGCGACCTCGTCGGTGTCAGACACGGGTCAGTTTCCGCTCGATTCTTCACCCACCAGACCCACGGGGCCCCCATGCCGACCGCCAAGCACATTTCGGGTCGGACCCCAGTCAGCCAAGTGGCCTGCCCAGGGGACGAGGGGATTGTTGTCGAGGGCTGTTCGACGCTTCCGCGGTCTGTTTGGTCTGCAGTGTCTGTGCGGTTGGAACGGGCCCGTGGCGCTCTGGACCGGGCTCTGGTCACGCTGGCTCTGGTCACGCTGGCACTGGGATGGCTGCTGGGGTCGCTGTCGGCGGGGGGCTCGGCTTGGGCGGCGGAGTTGACGTTCTCGAGCAAGACACTCGACCCGAAGGCGGGTGAGGTGGTCTACGCGGTGATCGCCGCCGACGTCGATGGGGACCGCCGTCCCGATGTGGTCGCCGTCACGGAAAATCGCGTCGTCTGGTACCAGAATCCCGACTGGACTCCGCGGGTGATCGTCGCCGACCAGGTGGAACGCGACCATGTCTGCATTGCCCCCCTCGATCTTGACGGGGATGGCCAACTGGAATTCGCGCTGGGGGCTGGCTGGCTCAACAACCGGCACCTCGGAAGTCTGTACTGGCTGAAGCGGCGCGAGTCGCTCGATCAGCCGTGGCAGGCCCACCGTCTTGGGGAAGAGAGTTGGACGCACCGCATTCGCTTCGGCGACCTGCTGGGGACCGGCACACCTCAGTTGGTGGTGTCGCCGCTCAACAAATCGGTCGCCACCGGGGCCCGGTTGCTCGCCTTCCAGGTTCCCGCGCGGGAGAGTCTCAAGAACCCGTGGCAGGCGACCCCCATCGACACCACGCTCAACGCAATCCATGCGCACTGGGTGGGCGATCTCGATGGTGACCAGCAAAGCGACATGGTCACTGCCAGCCAGGAGGGGGTTCACTGGTTCCGCCGGGGGACCGGCGGGCAGTTCAGCAAGACGCTGATCAGTCGCGGGCTGCCAGGGGACCCACCGACCGCCCAGAAGACCGGTGCGGGAGAGATCCGCCCGGGTCGCCTGCGGGATGGCCGCCGGATCCTGGCGACGGTCGAGCCCATGCACGGGACACACGTGGTGCTGTACATTTCGCCGGCCGGGTTTCCCGTGGGCGAGAGCCTGTCCGGGACGTGGCAGCGGCTGGTGCTCGACGATTCCCTCGTGCGGGGACACGCCATCTGGCCGGCAGATCTTGACGGTGACGGCCAGGACGAGATTGTGCTGGGTCACAGTGACAAGGGGACAGGGACGCAGCCCGGGCCGGGGGTGTTTGTCTATCGGGGGGATGAGACCGGCCAGACGTGGGTCAAGCAGGCGGTGGACGCGGGGGGCATTGCCTGCGAAGACCTCGTGGTCGAGGATTTCACCGGCGACGGCCGTCCCGATATCGCAGCCGGGGGGCGGGCGACGCACAATGTCCGGCTCTACATCAATGGCGGGAAGCAGTAGTGGATTTTCTGCAACTGGCGGGCAAGACGGTGCTGGTGGTGGGGGTGGCCAACCGCAAGAGCGTGGCGTGGCATGTGTCCCGCGTACTGCTCGAGGCCGGGGCACGGGTGGTCTTTTCGGTCCGCTCGCTGGCCCGCAAGCAGCAGCTGGAAAAGCTGGTGCCCGGGGCCGCCATCTACGTCTGCGATTTTGAGCGGCCCGAGGAAATCGAGTCGCTGCGGGCCGATCTCGAACGCGATCATCCGCAGTTGCACGGGGTCGTGCATTCGCTGGCCTTCGCCGATTATTCACAGGGATTTCTCCCGTTCCACCAGGTTCCCCGGCAGGCGTTTTTGCAGGCCGTCGACATTTCGTGCTACTCGCTGATCGCCCTGTCGAACGCCCTGCGTGACCTGCTGGACCGCGCCCAGGGAAGCGTGGTCACGATTTCCATCTCGACCACGCGGATGGCGGCGGAGAACTACGGGTACATGGCCCCCATCAAGGCGGCGCTCGATTCGTCCGTCTGCTTCCTGGCCAAGTCGTTCTCGCAGTTTTCGAAGATCCGCTTCAATGCCGTCTGTCCCGGGTTGCTGAAGACCTCGGCTTCGGCGGGCATTCCCGGCTATATCGACAGCTACCTGCACGCCGAGCAGGCGACCCTGCGGAAGCAGGCGGTGCAGACCGAAGAAGTGGCGAACGCCGTCGCCTTCCTGCTGAGCCCTCGGTCTTCCGGGATCAACGCGCAGGGGCTGGTGATCGACGCCGGGATGGGCATCAACTATTTCGATGCCGAACTGGTGCGGCGCGATCGTTCAAATCCGGGGCCCAATCCGTCATAATCCGGCCCCCGGTGGCCTCGTTCGCCCACCCCGACCTGGCAAGAGTCGGGGCTGGTGGCTCCCCCCTCCGGGCCTGGTTCCTTCGTCCTGTCTTTTCTGAAAGCCTCCCGCATGTCCTCCGCCGCTGGTCCCTCCGCCCTGCCGACTGGAACCCTCGAGCAGCAGGCAATCAACACCATCCGCACGCTGAGCATGGATGCCGTGCAGGCGGCGAATTCGGGCCACCCGGGGACACCCATCGGCATGGCCCCGGTGGTCTACACCCTCTGGCAGCAGGTGCTGCAGTTCGACCCGCTGCACCCCGACTGGCCGAACCGCGACCGCTTTGTGCTCAGCTGCGGCCACGCGTCGATGCTGCTGTATTCGATCTTGCACCTGGCGGGGGTCCGGCAGACGCTGGGGGGAGGCCGCGGCGATGAACTGGCGGTCTCGCTCGAAGACATTCGCCGGTTCCGGCAGCTGGGCAGCCGGACTCCCGGCCATCCCGAATCGCACCTCACCAGCGGAGTCGAGACCACGACCGGACCGCTGGGCCAGGGGGTGGCGAACAGCGTGGGCATGGCGATCGCCGCCCGGTTCCTGGCCGCCCGTTACAACCGTCCGGGGCACGAACTGTTCAATCACCGGGTTTACGCCCTGTGTGGCGATGGCTGCCTGATGGAGGGGATCTCAGCCGAGGCCGCCTCGGTCGCCGGGCACCTGCAACTGGGGAACCTCTGCTGGATCTACGACAGCAATCGGATCACCATTGAGGGGCACACCGACCTGGCGTTTACGGAGGATGTGGCGACCCGGTTCGCGGGACATGGCTGGCAGGTGCTGAAAGTCGCCGACGCCAACGACACGGTGGCGGTCGAGCAGGCGTTGCGGCGGTTCCAGTCGACCACCGACCGGCCGACGCTGATCATCGTGCACAGCCACATTGCGTGGGGCTGCCCGAACAAGCAGGACACGCACGCGGCCCACGGCGAACCGCTGGGCGACGAAGAGATCAAGCTGGCCAAGCGGAACTATGGCTGGCCCGAGGAGGCGAAGTTCCTGGTGCCCGAGGGAGTGCTGCAGCACCTGGAGTCGGGCCTTGGGCAGCGGGGCGCGAAGGCCTATGCCGCCTGGCAGCAGGTGTTCGAGGCGTATCGGGCCGCGCATCCCGACCTGGCCCGCGACCTCGAGCAGATGGCGCGGCGCGAACTGCCGGCGAATTGGGCCGCCGATCTCCCCGCGTTCCCCGCCGATCCCAAGGGGAAGGCGACCCGCGACACTTCGGGGCAGGTGCTGAACGCGATTGCCCGGCACGTGCCGTGGATGCTGGGGGGAGCGGCCGACCTGGCCCCATCGACCAAGACCAAGCTCGGGTTCGAGGGGGCGGGGACGCAGCAGTCGGGCTCACCGGGCGGACGGAATCTGCACTATGGCGTCCGCGAACACGCCATGGGGGCCATTGCCAACGGGCTGGCGGTCTCGGGGCTGCGGACCTACTGCTCGACCTTCCTGGTCTTCAGCGATTACATGCGGAACACGCTCCGCCTGGCGTCGATCATGGAGTTGCCGGTGGTCTTCATTTACACGCACGATTCGATCGGCGTGGGGGAAGACGGTCCGACACATCAGCCCATCGAGCATGTTCCCAGCCTGCGGGCGATTCCGGGACTGATCACTCTGCGTCCTGGCGATGCGAACGAGGTGCTCGAGGCGTGGAAGGTGATTATGCGGCAGACGCATCATCCCGTCGCCCTGGTGCTGACCCGGCAGGCACTGCCGACGCTCGATCGCTCGAAGTACCGCTCGGCCGAGGGGGTCGCGCGGGGCGCGTACGTGGTCGCCGACGCCCCGGGAGGGAAGCCCCAGGTGCTGCTGCTGGCGACCGGCAGCGAACTGGCGCTGGCGATTGCCGCCCACGAGCAGCTGGCCACCGAGGGGATCGCCGCGCGGGTTGTCAGCTGCCCGTCGTGGGAACTCTTCGAGCGGCATTGCCAGGAGCATCCCGAGTACCGGAACGAAGTGCTGCCCCCGGCGGTCACCGCCCGGGTCTCGATCGAGATGGCAGGCCCGCAGGGGTGGCACCGGTATGTGGGTGCCAACGGGCATGTGATTGCCATGAACAGTTTTGGTGCGTCGGCGCCCCTCAAGGACCTGCTGAAGCACTTCGGATTCACCACCGAGGCGGTGGTTGCCGCCGCCAAGTCTCAAATCGCACTCTCCCGCCATGCCGGTCATTAATCCCGCCGATCTCGTCGATTTCACCCACCGGCTGTTCATTGCGGCGGGAGTCTCGGAGCACGAGTCCCGGCTGCTGGCCGACAGCCTGGTCGGCGCCAACCTGCGGGGCTACGACTCGCACGGCGTGATGCGGGTTCCGTTCTACATCGCCGCGATGAAGGATGGCCGGGTCCGTCCGGGCACACCGCTGAAGATCGAGCGGGAGACGCCAGCGGCGCTGGTGTGCGACGGGGCGTGGGGAATTGGCCAGGTGCTGGCGCACGAACTGGTCGAGCGACTGATCGCGAAGGCGGCTGTGCTGGGGGTCGCCGTGGGGACACTTCGCCAGGCCGCCCACATTGGGCGCGTGGGAGAGTACGCCGAGCAGGCGGCCGCCCGCGAGATGGTGGCGATTATCTGCGCGAACTCGCATGGTTCGGGGCAGCGGGTCGCGCCGGTCGGTGGAATCCGCGGACGCCTGGGAACCAACCCCCTCAGCATGGGTGTCCCCGGAGGGGAACGGGGCCCCTTCGTGCTCGACTTTGGCACGAGTGCGACCGCCGAGGGGAAGGTGCGGGTCAAGCGGATCGCCGGTGAGCCTGTCCCGTTGGGCTGGATTCTCGATCCGGAAGGAAACCCGACCACCGACCCCAATCAACTGT